>NZ_NOLK01000371.1:0-1664 GCF_002245985.1 Nostoc sp. 'Peltigera membranacea cyanobiont' 232 | reverse complement strand
ACTGGAGTTTAGACTAAGCCATGCAAAAAGACCCAGCAGGGCTGAGTTAATCAGAGACTTAGCAAAAGTATGAATAATCTTAGGTATTAAACAGCAACTGATGGTTCTTTGCGTGGTGGTGTTACTGTTTTTTTAACAATTGGGCATCGGTTTTTACGGTGACGCTTTTTTCCTGGTTGCCAACCAGGAGACTTTCCACGAGGTTTGGGTGGAAGGGCTGGAGTACCAATGACCGCGAAAACTGCTCCCATTGATTGAGCAACTCTTCCAGGGGTCAAATTATCGATTGATTTTTGCCAGGGTAAAGGGTTGTCAGTCACAATATCACGGGCTAACCACAACTCCCAAGTCATCAGGGGCATTAAGTCACTCCACCTTTCACATTGTTTGGGCGTGCTTAAATTTGGTACAGTCCAATGTAGACGTTGCTTTAAAAAGCGATACCAATGATCAATTGTAAAGCGACGCAAGTAAAGACACCAAACTGACTCTAGGGGTGGCATTTCTTCTCCTGCCCAAGCCAACCACAAAGGTTTGGACAGTCTCATGTTACCTTGCGCGTCGAGACGTTCAACCCTGATCAGTAATATGGGGCGTGTAGCCGCTTTACGGAAGTGTAAATCTTTCCATAAGCTAACACGCACATGTCCTAATTTTGGGTCATTCATTTCCAAGACAGATGTTGCCTCACTCCATGTTGTCGGTTCATTGAGTTTAAATCTATCACCATGCTTTTTGGGTCGCCCCTTCCCAGAATAAGCTAATGGCTCACCCCATAAACATAAATTTGAACGCAACCGGACGAGAATATCCACCGGAATATTGGCAGTTTTTAAGATAAAAGGCGCACAACCGTATTCACTATCCCAAACTGAAATCGGTCTGGTGGGTAAATATTTACACACCTGTTTTAGTTGCCAAATCGCTTTTGAGATTGGACTTTCGCCACTTGTGATCCGTTCATGTCTCAAAGGTAGTGCCCAACTACCTGATTTTTCAGGTATCCAGGCAATTGTGCTATATCCTTGACCAATGGTAATCGGTTTATTTCCTGCTATGGATGCGCCACTATGCTCATAAGTCCTCTCTTGTAACGTTACTGCATCTGGGCGTGACCAGTTTGTATGATCTCCTGCTAACAATGGTCGTCCCTCTGCTGGGATCTGTTTGATATATAGCTGCATCAATTTCTGTCTCTGTGGTCTGCTATCTTGTAAAGCTTCATAGATGCTTGGCCACTTGCGTCTAAATACTGGTGATAAGGATAAGTCTGCTAAGGAATAAACATTACGGGTCAGTAATATGGCATCTGTTAATTCAAAGGTCGCGTCTTTGGCTCTACCTAAATATTTGTAGGCTACTTGACGAAACTCTTTAAGTCTGGCATTTTTCATGTTGGCAGGTGAGTAATGGTAGTTCTTTTCTCACTTTCTGCCAAAAGGGGGACTGTATTCAATCAGACACCCCTTTTTCCTTGCTTATTATATGATAATGATAATCGAATAACGGGGGGTGGGAGAGAAACGAGCGACGCTCGTTTCTCTCCCACCATTTTCATGATTATCATTATTGTATTATTCTCTCGGCAAGTATACTACACAATAATTGTTCAAGGTCGCGGATGCTTTAAGGCTGACAAGATAATATTTTTAACCTCTAATTCC
>NZ_NOLK01000370.1:0-1671 GCF_002245985.1 Nostoc sp. 'Peltigera membranacea cyanobiont' 232 | reverse complement strand
TCGCCAAAAGTCTCGGCGAGCCGCTATGAATGATCAGTATATGCTTTCCGTTTTGACGGCGGCTTTCTCAAACTTAACTCTCTGCTAGAATCCAACTGTCAATAGAGTTTGAGATGCGCTAACCCTGGCTATTTACTTGATGTGAACTAATTAATTGACCTTTTTGGTGATAATTATTTATTAGCTGAATTATTTTTCTCTGAGTGATATTTTCGTCTTTGACGCTACATTGTATCATTTTTAAAAAAAGCTCTTGTATGCATCAACAGGTAACGGTGCATTGCCTGCTTGTACGGGTGCTTGTGGGATAGGAAACTTCCGATCTACTTCCTTGACTCGCAAATCTAAATCTTCCTGTGTGGGCTTTTTCTGGGTACTTTTCCTAGCAAGCTCCTTAATGACTTTATCCCACTTATTATCGTTTTCTTGTTCGTTTTTTCAGAGCCAGCCGAACTAAATAATTGACCAAAAGCTATCTTAATCCAGGGGTTTAGTGCTGCTGCCATCAAGCGTTCGACCATCTTCTCGCTGGAAAGTATTGCCGCAGCCGTCATAATATCAGCGCGATCGCCAAACTCTTTAGTTAGCATTCAAATAGCCTGCGTCAACTGGTCGCCCGCAGGGCCAAAGAATGCATCCTCAGACGCATTACCCAACAGGCGGAAGTTCTTGTTAATAACCGTAGCTAACTGCCGTGCAGTCTCAGCATCGCTACTGTCGCGTAAAAAATCGATTGGGTTACATACCTCCGATTCGGGGAATCCCGGTGCAAATACGTGTACGTCATACCCTTTTGATTTGGCATAACTGGCGATTTTGGCTTGACTGGCATACTTAAAATCGTATAGTACTATACCAAAGCCTTGGTCAATTGCTGAGTAAATCATCGGGTTGATAGCCGAGAATGATTTACCGCTACCAGGTGCGCCAATTACAGCAGTTCCGCGTTGGACATCGGGTACATAAACTGGTACTCCCCCACTCCCCTTGGGTGATTTTTGACCCTTGTATCTATGTACTCCGATATACAGGCTGGCACTATCACACTTAGGAGCTAAGATTTGCTTCAAGGCTTTTTTCTTAGCTTGGGCAGTTTCCTTTGCTCCACCCCAATAGCTAGTAGCAAGCTTGCCTTTTTTACCGTTACTAAAAAGCTGTAAAAGCAACATTAAGCCAATTCCCCCTGCAAGTAGTAAACCTTGAGGTGACATGAGCTTATCTGTATATTTACTAAAGTCAGTATTGCTATTTTTATGAGCAGCTTTTACTTCTCTAACAGTCTTAGTTTTAGCAGTTGCAAACAGATAATTATTCATATTAATCTGTGTTAATTTTGCATGAGATAATTGAAGAAATATGCTATTAAGTGAAGTTGCATATTTCTCCGTTATTTGTGTGGGATGTCTTCTCCAAGTCAAAAGTTAAAAGCAAGAGGATAAATTCTTCTATGATTGCCTTTTTACTTGTTACTTCTTCGGTACAGTGAGGGGTGTACCAAGGATAATTGGGTCTATCTCGCGGTAGGTAAAGAAGGGAACTGGGCCGAATGGCACTAAGAAAAGCTCTAAGCTATGCGGAATAGGCACTACAGATTTTAAAGCTATTGAACAGTGAAGGTTCAGGGATGGGATAGGCAATTGTCCTTGATGTAATACTGCGATCGCCATTGAG
>NZ_NOLK01000037.1:0-68972 GCF_002245985.1 Nostoc sp. 'Peltigera membranacea cyanobiont' 232 | reverse complement strand
GGCGTTCTCACTGCCCCAGAGTAAATCAAACCCCGTTGTAGATCCAGCGTTATAATCGCTCCATCTCGAATCACCTGCGTTGCTTGCTTCACGCCAACAATCACTGGCACACCAAGACGTAAGCCAAAGGGTTCCAAATACTGATTAAAAGGCAAATCATCAATACTATCAATGTATCGTTTAAAGAAATCAGTCAAATCGATTCCAGCAACAGATTCTATAACTTCCTGCAACTGTTCTGGGGTATAGCCAATTTCATCTTTGCCAAATTGCTGCCACATTTTCAGCATCACGTCATCAAGGGAACGCTGATTGTTATGAGTAGACCTAATCAGTAAATCCAGCAACAACGATACCATTTCTCCTTTTAAATAGTAAGAAATTTGGGAATTACCGCTATTAGCATCGGGGCGATAGAGTTTAATCCAGGCATCAAAACTTGACTCGGAAACGGGTTGTACCTTGCGCCCCGGTGTCGTTTCATATCTGGTAATTTCTTTACTCAAGTTATTCAAAAACGACTTAACATCATAAATCCCTGCCCGCAAAGGAATTAACAAGTCGTAGTAACTAGTAGTACCCTCACAAAACCACAATGACGGTGTGTAATTTTCTTGGTCGTAATCAAAAACCTCTAATGCTTTTGGGCGAATTCGTTTGACATTCCACAAGTGAAAGAACTCGTGCGCTACCAATTGGAGAAAGCGATCGTATTTTTCCTGAACGCGAAACCCAAAACGTTGGTAAATTAACGAGCAAGAGTCTTTATGCTCCAAACCGCCAAAAGCTTGGCTAAATAAATGTAACAGAAACACGTATCGTTCATAAGGCAAACCGCCGAACATCTGCGCTTCTACCTGAACAATTTTTTGGATATCAGCAATCAATTGCTGAACTTGGTAATTACCTTGCCCCCAAATTGCCAGTTCATGGGGTTTTCCCAAGACTTCAAATTTATACAATTGGTGGCTACCAATCTCAAAGGGAGTATCCACCAGAGTATCAAAATCGCTAGCCAAGAAAGTATTTTTTTCTTCACCAACGTGAGGTAGAGCAGTAGTTACCTGCCATTCCGGGTGTGGTGGTACGATGGTGACGCGAATGGGTAGCTTATCGCAGCCTGGTATTCTAAAAAATAGTGCCGCCCCATTGAAATAACCGTGGGTGGCATCCAAGTGATTTGTCCGTACCGATAGCTCATTAGCAAAAATGCGGTAACGTACAGTTAATTCTGAAACACCCGTTTTATCTACCTGCCAGTGATTTTTACTGATTTTTCGCCAAGGTAAAGGCTTACCCTCTGCAAAAGCGACAAAATCCTGTAAATTTTTGGCATATTCCCGAACTAAATAGGAACCGGGTGTCCATACCGGCAATTTTAAATCGAGAATCGGCGAGAGGTAATTGACAAGGCGTAAAGTCACTTCAAACAGATGGGTTTCTGGTTGGGACATTGCTACCAGGTAATGAATCGTTGGCCCAGTTACCTCGACGTAGGTTTTGGGACGAGTTGCTGTTGCTTCAGTCATCTTGTTTGCTGAGGTAATTGTTAATAGGCTACGAGATGCTGTGCGATCGCGCAGCATCTCGTAGAAAAGACAGTATTATAAGTTTTGATTCCACGGATAAATCCGCTTTCTCTCAAATAAAGATTACACTTTATTTCTTTTGCATAACTAATATACTACTTATGCATTGTACATAATTACTACAGGCAATTTGAGTATTTCAGCCATATTTAGCAGTCTGCGATGTCTACGACGGGCTATGGCTACGCACCAAAAATCGTTACCAACGCAGATTCTCCAATGTCTGGTTTCCCCTCCTGTAGAGATGCGATTTTCGCATCTCTACCTACACCCTACTTCCTTGCTCATCTGTAGAGTAAAATTGTTGAACATAAAAACGGGCATAGCGAACGTTAACCCAATTAATCCCGATTGAAAATCTTTGAGCAAATAGAGGCGCTTCATGTAAAAGAATCCTCCAAAGGGCATCGTTTTTGTTGGGCCAATAATGGGAACATCCAAGCTGCGGTAAGCTTTTCCTTCCCCCACAATTGGCATTGCTGCCATATCAAGATCGGGACACAATTGGCGCAGGGTTTGAATCAGATGAGAGGTGTGGTTGTCCTCTCCGTGGCCGTTACTGATAAACGAGATTCGCTTAGAAGGCATCTTGGGATTTGGATAGGTCTAAAATGCTTGCCTGGTGAGATTTTAAACCTACATTGGGTAATTAGACCAAGAGAGTCAAAAAATTTATTTGTATCGCTAAATAAATAAAGCAATCACACTTTGCCCGCCAAGTTCATCAACTGTTTGAAGTTCACAAGATAATTGATGTTCTTGGCGCTATCAATCTTAATCCACCCTTTTTCATGGAGCTTTTCCATGATTTTGGTAGTTTCTTCAACGCCAATTTCTGTCACCTCTGCTAAATCTTTAAAGGGAATGTTAAAAATTTCTCTTCCTAAGTCTGATTCCTGGCCATAGTTTTCACCTAAAGTTACTAGGGTATGGGCGAGTTTGACTGCTGGTGGTGAAGACCGCATTTGTAAACGCTGGTTAATTTGCCGCAATCGCCGCACCATCAGTTGCAACATTCGGTGATGTAGCTGCGGGTCTTTAAATAATATTTGAATAAAACGCTCTCTAGAGATACTAAGCAAGTTTACGGGTGAAAGAGCAATGACATCGGTTGAGCGTGGAGATTCATCCAAAATTGCCATTTCTCCAAAAAAATCGCCACGACCAAAAATTGCCAGAGCTACTGAATCTTCCCCGACGGTACGCCGGACTTTGACCCAACCAGAAACCACGAAATAAACGGCATTACCCCAGGCATCTTCCATCACAACGGCTCGCCCTGATGGGTATTCATGTTCAATTGCAACGTTGAGCAGCCATTCCAAGGTTTGTGGGTTGGCTGTACTCATCAAGGGGAAAAGTTCACTAAAAACCTCAGTTAGCATGAAATATCTGCAAGAAATGGATTCAAGAGCGTGAAACTAACTTCGCTATCATAAGTTCATTTAAACCGTAATTTTACTTAGGATAGGATCGCAAAATATGTATTTTTTTGATCTTAAACTCTAAGGTTGATCGGTCTAGAATTCTATTACAACATAACAATTATGTATGCGATCGAAATCAGAGGTTTCACTTACAGACTTATGATTTGCTGTTTGTTGGTGGATTGCTATCTAGTACCAAGATTTTGATCTGTTGGTCTAAATTTTTCACTAATTGAGTCAGGGCAATTAAAGCCTCTGATTGTTGAGAATCAAGGCTGGGATTCAGTAAAAGCCGTTCTTGTAGTTCATGTAACTTGAAACTTAGCTGCTGAGAAATTCCTAAAGCGTCGCGGCTCAGGCGCGTCAATTGTTGTTGTTGATAAAATTTTAGTGCTGCTCCCCGCAGAACTTGGAGTGTTGCCTCTTCACCGTAGATTCCTGGCATGATTCGCAAGCGTAATAATAAACGGTTTTTTTGATATACGTATTCCTTCTCTACCTGTTTTGGCTCTGCAACCGTGGTAAGAGGTAGGGAAGCAAACCGCTTTAATTCATTCAGTACTCCTTGGAAAACAGAGAGTGGCAGTTTGTCTAAAACAGATTGCAAAATTCCATTATCACTCCACAGTATCCTGCCTTCGTAAGCTTGTCTTTCTAAATACAGCCGACCAATTCCCCCACTGAGAATTCGCCCTAGTAATTCTTCTAATAATTTCTTTGGTGGTAGTGTTGACAGCAACTCGATAGGAGTAAGTAGTTCGGGAACTTGGGTAGGCAAAATCGGTAAATTTTTTGGTGCAGCTATTTCAGAAGTCTCACCTTCATGACTTCTCATTGTTTGAGATGATTGATCTAGCTCTGGGATAGGAGGCAAATCTACACGCTGCCCAGAATGTTGACGCTTTGATGTCTCAAATAGTGTCAATATTGGTTGCTGATTTGATTCAGGGTCAGTATTTAGAGAAACAATAGGTTTATCAGCGATGCTAGCTGGGCTATTTTGCTGGGGAGAGTCGGCTATTGGCTGATGCGCTTGTTGAGCATCTAGTTGGGATGTATTCTTATGGTTGAGGTAGGCTGACAAGATTCTGCGGTGAGCGTCAGATGCGATCGCTTCAATCACCATTGTGCAATTGATATAAGACAAAATGCGACCAGCATAATCTAGTGCCTCGCTATCTTGTGGATGAACCATACCTAGCAAGAGGTTTTTATCTTCTAATCCAAAGGGCAAAATCTGGTAGTAAAGGCAAGCTTCAAAGGATAAAAGATTATCAATAAGTTGGAAGATTCGATCGCGTTCCTCCCCTTCTTCCCAACTAGTTTGAGCGACAGTTAGCATTTGCTGTCCATTTGCTGCGGTATTATTTAGTTCGCCCTCTGAAAACAACATAGGTTTGATTGTGTTGTGTTTATTTATATTTTGCCTCTAATTTAGTAGGTAGTTAATAAAGATACTTTGTCGGATTGTTAAAATTTCAATTATATATACTTAAGTAGACGTAAGTAGAAGATGAATTTTAGATTATAGAATGGGGATAATACTGAGGATTGGGGGTTGGGGATTAGGGATTGAACATAATAATTAATACTTCTTCTTCCCTTGCTTCCCCTGCTCTTCCACTAGCCACTCCCTATTTACCTTGTCTCCCACCACCTGAATTGCCTACTCCTGGGTTCTTAAAGCTTGGGCAGCAAGATAAATTTTTGTCCATTCGCCTAAAACTTGATGAGTTTTGAGTTTCAACTGTTGGGCTATTGTTTCTATTAAGTTCCCTGCTCTTTGCAAATCTAGGATCTGCCGCCCCAGAGGAGTCAATTTTTCATCAAGTTGCTGCCATTGGTTTTGTGTTAACCCCAAGTTATGTTCTTGCAAGGAAATTGAGAGCCAACTTTCTACTAGCTCTGGTTTCCCTTTGAGAGCAAAAACACGCACGGCGTGGTAACTAATTTTTTCTCGCAGACGGTAGACTTCTTTAGTCTGCTTATTCAGTTTTTGGGCAATATCTTCCTGAGATTTGCCTTGCAAATACAGACGTAGCCACTCCACTGCGTCTGTACCCAGATTTTCTTGTAAATAATTTTCAAATTCTTTTTGCACTGACTGACGTAGCGCTTGTTGTTCCTCTAGGTGTTGTGCTTCTTGATATTCTGCGATCGCCTGACTATCGACTAAGTTAACTCGATTGTCACTGTCGTCGGTGAGGACTTCTTCTGAGACGAGTCTAATCAAGTCACGGCCAGGCACTTGGGTTAAGCCACCGCGCTGAGTGCGACGCAAGTAATTTACAAACCGATAAGCTAATAGGGGTTGATTGCGTACTGGTCGCAGACAATATTCCTCTATGCTGGCAAATAGCAGAGTATCTCCCAATCGTCTATCGGTTGTATATTTGCTCAGATCAGCCATTTGTTGTTGCATGTAGGCATCAGTTTGCAGTAACTCTTGGAGTACTTCTTGCAATACATCCATGACACTGCGCTGGCGATCGCGGCTGAGGGAAACCCAAGTCTGAATTTTATTCCGTAATGTCACTAAACTTCCCAGTCGCGTTATCAAGTTGCGATAAGCACGTTCTCGCCCGAACCCCAAATAGCGTTGACGTAAAATCCTCCAGCGATATTCCATCGCTTGTTTGGCGATATCAAGTTCTTTAGGGTTCAATAGGTCAAACCGTTTTGAGTCTGATCCCAAAAGCCAGAGAATAATACTTTGTCTAGCAGCTTCATTTTGTTCTGGACATTCCGCAGCCAAGCGCTTTCGCCAATCTAGAGCCAGTTTTTCCACATCCGTTACCATAGCGAGATTGCGCTCCTCGAAACTCAATTTTGAAGTTTGCATCACAACCCCCATTTGTCCCACCTAATTGTTTAACTGGCAGCTGTCCCTAATTTCATGAGTTTCATGAAAATATCTCAGTGATTCCACTTTTATTTCGTCTTAATTCAGCAAAATTATGCAGAAATTTTTGCATTAGTATTTTGCTTTCAATTACAAAATGTCCCAATCCCTTACATATCAAGCATTTTGTCCGATTTTGTAAATTTTAACTTTTTGTAAAGTTATGTTTTTTAACTGAGAACAAAAATTTGCCTAGAGGGCTGAGTATAAGGTTTTGCATACAGATGGGTTGGGGAAATTTGAAATTTTGTAACCGAGCCGAGGAACGAATCTAATTTAACTCAATAATCAGACGTTATTTCACCCGTATAAGTTTCAACGCTCTACAATCCCTTACGTAGTAAAATATTTAGTTAAATCTCAATATGCGTTGGTATTAATGATATTTTGGTCTGGAAGACCCCCCAACCTTTCTTAAAATCGGTTTAATTCCCTCATTTTTAAGAAGGGTGAGGGAGGATCAAGCCCTAGCTGAATAGTATTAAGTTAAATTTCGTACTATTGTTTTGTATTTATTAAGTGTATATACACAAGTTAGCATTTAAAAGGATGTTTGGTAAGTCGTTAATAAAAGCTTAATCTCTAAACTAGCTTCAGCTACAACTGTACTTCTAACATTGGCAAGTTATTCTTCAAACCCTGACATTGCCAATAATGAATAGTCAACAGTCAATATTGATTTTGACTATTGACTCTGACTGTTGCTTTCCCTCTGCTTGAAAATTCAACTTATGCAAATATAAAAACAGAAAGAATGCAACCTTCAAAAGCTTTAATGGTCAGAAGCCTTACAAGAGACTTCTCAATAAATTCATTCGTGGGGATTCTTTGTTTTGAGTTTCCCGCAGAGGTTTGAATCTATCGACTATTCGACGATCTAACAATGGGGTTTTCTAGAGATTCTCGATACTGTTGGACTTGTTCTGTGTAACCAATAGGCAGAACAGCTTCGACGTTTTCATGGGGACGAGCAATAATTACCCAGGATTCGAGGGTACCGCCATATACATTTTCTGCGGCTTCAATACCAGCAGCCATAGCGGCTTTTACCTCAGAAACATCGCCACGAATATTAACTGTAAAACGGGCGCTACCCACTCTGATATATCCAACGAGGGTGACTCGACCAGCTTTTACCATAGCATCTGCTGCTGCTAGCACCGCAGGGAAACCTTTCGTTTCAAGTGCTCCAACTGCCTGTAATGACATTATTAATCTCCTGTATGAATAAACGCTGACGGGGGCTACAAGTTAATTGTACGAAGCTTCGCTACAGATTTTGATAGCAAAATTGCTTAGAACATGCGGAAAGGTTCTGATTCTTCAGTGAAATGGATTGGTAATATGGTTTCCACATTTTCTGGAGGATTGGGAACGATGTAGTAGGTGATTACTGCACCAACCTTGACTTGCTCTCCAGCTTCGATTCCGGCTTCAACAGCTTTTTTTACCTCAGCAACGTGTCCCCGGACAGCAACCAACAAACGAGCGCTTTCAGCTTGACCGTAGTACACAATTGTAACTGCGGCAGCTTTGACCATTGCATCTGCTGCTGCTAAGACACTAGGAAAACCTAAAGTTTCAATTACGCCAACCGCCATTGGCATGGCATTAGCTCCTGGATTAAGGGATAGGCGATATTAATTGTACGTGGCTTTAGTCCCAATTTTAACATTTTGTAAAACTTTCTTTGATGCGGGAAATTTTGGGGGAGTGGGGAGTTAAGAGTGAGGAGTGAGGAGTTAGAATGTTTTGATAGTCGCTAGACTATATTTTATGTATTACAAATAATACTCAATAGTATGAGTTTGTGTAATTCTGCTGCTTAACAAAATTAGCAATGGGTGGAAGCTAGCTAGTACGATAAACTGAAATTTATGTTTCCGAATTTTCTTCCTAAAACAGTTGGGCAACTGACAGAATCTACCTCAATCGCACTGGCTCAGAGTATTCAAACTGCTGCGATCGCTACTCCTTTAATTAATCAACCAGTTACCACAACTTATGTCAAGCAAGGTAGTGGTGGAACTCCTATTTTATTAATTCACGGCTTTGACAGTTCTGTATTAGAGTTTCGCCGGCTTTTGCCACAACTCTCTGGAGATAATGAAACTTGGGCGATGGATTTGTTGGGTTTTGGGTTTACAGATAGACTTTCAGGAATTGCTTATAGCCCAACTGCCATAAAAACCCATCTTTATTATTTCTGGAAAAGCCTGATTAACCAACCTGTAATTTTGGTAGGTGCTTCAATGGGAGGCGCGACAGCGATTGATTTTACGCTGACTTACCCGGAGGTAGTAAAAAAACTGGTGTTAATTGACAGTGCAGGGTTGGCGGGTGGTTCACCGTTAAGTAAAGTAATGTTTCCACCGTTGGATTATTTAGCAACTCAATTTTTGAGTAGTTTGAAGGTGCGCGATCGCATTTCCCGTATTGGATATAAAAATCAAAATCTTGCCTCTGTCGATGCTCTATGTTGTGCTGCATTACATCTACAAATGCCCAGTTGGAATCAAGCTTTGATTGCTTTTACTAAAAGCGGTGGTTACAGTGCTTTTAGATTCACAGCAATATCAAAAATTGTGCAGCCAACGCTAATTTTGTGGGGCGATTCTGATAAGATTTTGGGTACTAAGGATGCCATGAGATTTAAAAGAGCAATTCCACATAGTACTCTCACCTGGATTCCAGATTGTGGTCATCTCCCACACTTGGAACAACCACAAATGACCGCGCAGCATATTTTAAACTTTTGTGGTGAATAAGATTAAGTCACAATTGGCAATCTCTAATAGTTTCAACCATTGCTTTCCAATCTTCTGGATGGTAAAAAAATTTACTTGTGATTTTAATCTTTCTACCATTTTTAAATAAATAGAGACGATCGTTTTCTATCAATAAGTCTCTGTAGCTATCAAAGCGATGTTTTACAAAACTCATCCCTACCAAATTCTTTCCAACAATCTCTGTAGAATAGATAAAATATAAGGGATCTTGTAGTCTCAGTATAGAAAACACTATTTGTACAATAGAAGATAAAATTAACAAGCCGTTACCTATCATTAAAGCCAATACTATTGTGACAATGGACAAAACTAAAATTAGCCAAGGAATTATTGGGTTACATCTGAGTCCCATGTTATCAATCTCCTGGACGCACGCAGCGGTTACATAGTTATATTTCCCGCCTAGCAGAACAAATTAACACAGGTACTCGATAGGTTTTATTGTGTGCAAAAGTAGCACAACTATCAAAAAAATTTCTGTAACCCTTATCTAAAAAGCTTTTCACCTCTTGATGAAAGCTTGTACAAAAGCCGTTATTTTCTTTCTGTTACTTTCACATAATTTTAGGGAACTATATAGCTCAATACAGTTCAGTCAAGGATTGCGGGAAATTAACTTATCTCCGAGACGTTGTATTACAACGTCTCGGAGCTAGGTTAAAGGTATTGCTATTTTTCATTACATAAATACTGACAATACTTATTATTTTTGTTAATTAATAATTATAAAATTGGCATAGATATAAGAGTTTTTGGAACTCCTTTCAGTACAATCTTTCTAATTGAAGGATTTTTTACTGGGTTATCAATTTATTTATTAAAGTTAACTCGTTTAAAACAGTTTGCGAGCTAGAGCATCGATTCAGAAATCAAAAAAAACCTCTAGCGCCCTTCCCTACCAGGGAAGGGGGAGCCAAGATAAGATTAACTGACTCTAGTCAAGTAACCACATCTCATTAGAACTATCAGGATACTCATTTGGTTGATTTTGTGGTTGATTTTGAGCTAATGTTTCCGATGACCGATGTGATTTTTTGTAGTTAAGGGGATTGTAATGGTCTTTGACTGGTTTAATAGCACTAGTTTCTTTGACAACAAGTTTTTTAGAATTATCTTCTGCTGTTTGTTTTAAAGCATTAATTTCTTCTATAAGCTGGGAATTAGCTTCTGCTAGTTGCAGTGCTGTTTTTTTTGTTTCGTCAAGTTCTTTTGCTGCCTGTTCTGCTAATATTTTTTGTTCCGATGCTAATGTTTGTTGTTTAGATAATTTTGATTGCAAATCAGCAATTTCTTGCCCCAGAGATGCTTCCTTTTTATGGCTTTTTTCGAGATTAATTGTCAATTCTTTGACAGTTGCTTCTAAATCAGCTTTAGTGGGACTTGTGCGCTTAGTAGAAGTTGGATCGGGTGTTTGTGTTGAGGATTCCTCATCAGACGAAGCCTCTTCTTCGGCAATTGATTCTGCTGTAACTTCGATCGCAGATTCACCTTCTGGGGGTGTAAACTTTTGCGCCTCTTCTTGTAGTAAGTCAGAGAGACTTTGTTTCCTAGCCATTATTATTTTCTCCAATCACGCTGTAATTCATCAGCTGCACGGCGGTAGTCTAACTCCGCTTCTCGTGCATTACTTCCTCGCCATTGACCGATCGCTACACCCTCAAGTGCTGCTCGTTCATGAGCTTTATAGGCACGGATAAAGGTATTGCAAGCAGGAATACCTAATCTAGTGAGAGTGTTTTTTGCTTCTAGCGCTTCCCCAATACTGCGCGTATCGACTTTGGTAAGGAGTACCCGATGGGGGGTTCCCACGGGGATGACGGCTTCCTTGACTGTTTCCACGAGGATAGCTAAATCCATTGCGGCTGGGGGTGTAGGCAAAACTAGATAATCTGCGATCGCAACTACCGCCACTAATGCTTCAGAGCGCAGCGCGGGAGGCGTATCCACCACTACTAAATCGTAACCTGTTATCTTTCCTAAATCACTTAAAAGTGTGGGATCTGTTTCTTGAGATAAATCAAATCCCATTCCCTGCTGACTGCGCCCAAACCACCAACTGGCAGAACCTTGAATATCTGCATCAATTAGCAACACCTTTTTTTTCTTCGCAAAGTTTGCAGCCAGATTGACTGCGGTAGTCGTTTTACCGACTCCTCCTTTACCGTTGAGAATAGCGATGATTTTTGGCACTGCTTGCTTCCGATGCTGCCTCTTTAGTCTTTAGTGCTGAGTTAGGAGTAGAGACGCGATTAATCGCATCTGTACAGGAGTTAGGAGTTATTATTCTCCATCTTGTCCAGCTTGTGTTCCCAGTCCCTAGTCCCCAGTCCCCAGTTACTAGTCCCCAATCATGAATATACCGCTTTCTGTAACCCTAAATAACATGAAAACTCGTAACAATAAAATTCAGAAGCCATCAAATCTACAAACTCCTATGACAGCAACTTCCAATCTACCTGATGGGCCTCAAATGCCGCGCTGGTTGCGAAGGATCAAGTTTATTAGTCAGCCAGTGAAATATGTGGATGATTTTGCCAAAATCTATGGTGACACTTTCACAATCAGGAGTAGTCGCGGGGACAACCATATTGTGTACTTTAGTCAACCCCAAGCGCTTGAGCAGATTTTTACTGCTGATTCCAGCCATTTTGAGGTTGGGAGGGGGAACATAGGACTAAAATTTTTGCTTGGCGATCGCTCTTTTATGTTAGCGGATGGCGATCGCCACCAGCGCCAGCGGTAACTCTTAGCCCCTCCCTTTCATGGCGAAAGGATGCGGGCTTACGGCGAAGATATCTGTAAAATAACCCGACAGGTGAGTAGTGAATGGCAAATTGACAAGCCTTTCAAGATTCGTGAGTCGATGCAAGAAATTACTTTGCGTGTTATCCTACGAGTTGTATTTGGAATGGAAGAAGGAAAGCTCTTTGAAGAACTGAGGCGATCGCTAACTGACTTACTAGACTTCATCGGTTCACCTGTAATGTCCAGCGCCTTCTTTTTCCGGTTTATGCAAAAAGATTTCGGTGCGTGGAGTCCGTGGGGTTGGATTCTGCAACAACGGCAAAAAATTGATAGGGTGTAAATACACCAGCGCTAGTCTAACTGACTACCTTTAAAAAAGGAAGTTTGTAGTAAGCACTTTAGTCCTTATTTTCTAAGTATTGTAGGGTGTGTTAGAACGAAGTTCGTAACGCACCATTGTCGAGGTTTGGTGCGTTACGCTGTCGCTAACGCACCCTACGTATCTGTTCAGAAATCAAACCGGATTCCTGTAGCTTGACAAAATAATACTTAGCTACTGTCCGCACGGCATAATAATTACGAATTACGTTAGCATAGCGGGGCGTAGCCCATTACGAATTATCCTGACTCTCTTGTTTATTAGCGAGTTGTTCATAATGTTCTTTATCGCGGTATTTAATTGTTCTCATAGGTTGATTTCCAACAATTGCTAAAGGGTCAATATTGGCACTTACAACCGTACCAGCTGCCACAATCGCACCATCTCCAATGGAAACTCCGGGAATAATTAGGACATTTCCGCCAATCCAAACATTGCGGCCAATGACAACAGGTTTATGAATGTAGACATTATGCTCATAAGGCAAATCATTACTTTGGTAGTCGTGATTTGCAGAGAGAATAACAACATTAAATCCAAGCGTGGTGTTGTCGCCAATTGTGATTCCACCACGTCCATCTAATAAGACATCCGGGCCGATATAGACTTTATTACCCAAAGAGACATTTTGCGGATGGTCAATTCTAATATCTTGCTTAAATCGTAAACCAGAACCACAAAATTTTAATTTACTCTTCAGTTCTTGATGCTTGTAGCGCCTAATTTTGGTTTCTAGGTATTCTCCCCACCGCACCAAACGAGGGATTAACCATTGTTCCAATAGTCGCTCTAATTTATTTGTAATTTTATCTTTGATTTGTTTCATAAAACCTCATGGAAGTCTGGGAACTCTCTGGTTTTCAACCAAGGAGGGAAAATGACGCGGGTAGTTTAGCACCCTTCGCATTTATTAGGTTTCCCTGATTAGAGTATTTTCTCCCGTGTAAATACCGTTTTTGTAAAAGTTGGTTGTGCAATACACACAAGAACTTCGCAATTTGCTAATATTCTCTAGTATCCGACCAAAAAATATTCCCATGAAAAAATACCCTCCATTACAACAAATAGCCGCTATTAGGGATTGAAACAATCAGGAATCTGGCAAAATGACCCCTGGAATACCTATTACTCAAAGGTATATTGAATTACTCAAATCTTTTCCTCCTCGTCCCATCACTTATGAGGAAGAATTACTGGCTACGCAAAAAGTAATTGATTCCTTAATTGATAAAGGTGAATTAACACCAGATGAACAAGACTATCTCAATGTATTAGGTAGTTTAGTTCACGAGTATGAAGAAAAACACAATACCATACGAGATATTTATGGTGTAGACTTGCTTCAAGCGTTAATAGCCGAATTTGATTTGCGACAAAAAGACTTAATTCCTATCTTTAAAACCGAGTCTATTGTCTCGCAGGTATTGAGTGGACAGCGCAAGTTGACAGTTAGGCATATCGCTGACCTGGCGGAGTTTTTTCATATTTCGCCTGCTGCTTTTTTTGAGTCATAAGACGGAAAACTTTACAGATAGTCATTGCGTGTAGACTTGACAAAAAGCAAACTGATGTAGCAAGATCCATTTAAGTCCCTTTCGTCCCACATCTCGAAGTGGGTAGGAGGCAATGCATGATTGGCAGTATTTCTTTAACCACGATCGCAGCAATTTAAATCAAGCCACTTACCGCATCTTTGAGCCGGAGTGGAAAGCAGAGATTCTCCACTGGTTCAGCCAGGAAGATGTAGATAAGAGGCAGAAAGAAGATTTTATCCAAGCTTTAATCGGTTTTGATGACAGTTGCAGCGATTTTTATCGGTATCGCGCCTATTTTTTGGCGGCTGAGGCTTTATCTCAGTTCCCAGAATGTAGTTTGGGTGATGCAATTGTAGAACAACTGCTGAAATGGAGTTATGCCTATTTTCGGCAGGATAAGCGAGATTGGCAGATACTACCAAAACCATTGGTGAAGACAGCCAGAAAAATCCTGGAATTAACCGACAGGAAACGGGTTATCGCCGCTTTTGTGCATTTGGTTCATACTACTGAAAGTCGTTCAATTCTCCAAGTTGCAGCCGAGAAATTAGGAACACTCGATCCGGGTAATAAAAGTGCGATCGCAGCTTTAATGCTGCTAATTCAGCAAAATAACTCTCATCTTGGGACTGCAATTCGTAGCTTAGAGAAAATTGGCTATGGCAATGAAACTGTAATTACTACTTTAATCCAATTCATCAAAATAACGCCTTGGGCTGTAATTCATAGCTTAGGGCAAATTGGCTGCGGTAACGAAACTGCGATCGCTGCTTTAATCAAATTTATCAAAATGAAGCCTGATGAGATCACAAATGAGTGGTTGATGTTAGAAGACATATATGAGGGTGCGATTAAAGCTTTAGGAAACATAGCTTATGGCAATCAAATTGCGATCGCTACCCTGATTGATTTCATTCAAAGATACAAAGATGATCTGATTTGTTCAGATGCAGCTAAGGCTTTGTGGGATATCGATCCAGGTAATGCAATAGCGTTAAATATTTTAGTCCAGATTCTCGAAACTACCGAGAATACATCTTTGCTCGATATGTCCGTTAGATATCTGATGGTAATTGACCCAGGTAACAAAGCTGTAATTACTATTTTAACTGAGAGAATTAAAACCACTGAGAATGAATTTTTCCGTTGTAAGGCTGCTTTATGTCTAGGAAAATTCGATTCAGGTAATAGAGTAGCAATTACCACTTTATCCAAAATACTTGAAACTGCTGAGGAGGAATGGGTGTATTTTCATGCAGCAGATATACTAGCACCAACTAATGACTATCAGCAGCAAATAATTAAAGCCATGTGGAAAATGGTTAATTTAAAAGATGAGCGTACATCTCTAGATGCGCTCTTTATCTTGCTGGAAATAGACTCCAATAATCAACAGGCGTTTAATACTCTAATTCGGCTCTTGAACACTACAAAGCATGAATCAATTTTGACAAGTGCTGCTTATCATTTACAACAATTTAACCTAAGCATAAAATTAGAAACCAAAAAACTAAATGAATTAATCGCCGTCTTTATTAGATTAATTCAAACCTATCAGGATCTTGCGGTTAAAGAAAATGAAAATGGAGATTTATTTCCTTCAGAGTGGCTATCCTATGAATCCGGTCTTTTAGATATAGCTGATAATTTTACAAGCGTCATCCAAAAAGAACATTTACCACAAGTAGTCATAACCCTAAAAGACTATCTGAGTGAACAGTTCTACAAGAACAATTCATATCGCTACGAAGCTGTGTTTAAAATTATCTGGCATTGTGCCGAAAATCTAACTTACCCAGATTTCTACAAGGCTTGGCACAATTAATTGACTGAAGAATAAGCACAGAGTTGTTATCAAAAATTGTAGAGACGCGAATTGTAAAAGCATCTCTACAAAATTTTTTATTGGGCTACTAATCAAAATCCCTGTGCGAATGGCAGACGAGCTACGGTTCTGAGAAGGTCGCCAGCTAAGTTGAGTGCTAAGAAAGCTAAAATCGGAGAAAAATCCATACCGCCCAATGGGGGAATAATTGAGCGAAATAAATTCAGATAAGGGTCGGTTATCTGGGCTAAAGCGGCAAATGGCTGTTTATACCAGTCAATTGTCGGGAACCAAGTCAACAAAACCCGGATAATTAGCAAATAGCTATAAAAGGTGACAAAGGTAACTAGTGTTGTAATCAGTAAACTCATGGATGGCTTTGTTTCCTACTAAGTGTCAAACGCGGTCTTATCTTTACTAATTTTAATTTAGTCCAAGGTCAAAAGTGTTTGCAGATTTGGCACTTACCACACCAGACATTTTCACCACGCCTGAACAAAAATCAGGAGTCTTTAGTCAGAGAGCGGTCATTGCTGGCTTGGGGTGAACCGCTATTCACATTACCCAGTTGCTTCCGCACATCATCAATTGTGGCATTTAGCTGGGCAATTTTATCTTCTAGCGATCGCCGGGCCGTTTCTATACCAATGCTCTCACTTTCTGAAGCTTTCATCTGACGGCGCTTTGCCGCTATTTTTTTCGCTTCGACTTGGCTATCTGTCAGTTCTGTTTCCTCCTCTGGTAGCAATTGAGGATCGCGTCGAGAAGCAATCAGTGCCCCGATAACACCGCCAAATACACCACCAACAAAGGCCCCTGCTAAAAAACCACTGCCAAAACCATCTCGCTGACTCATATCTTTACCGCCTTCAACAAACCTTGCAACTTTTACAGTAGTTATGCTATTGTCTCCTGCCCTAGCTGCATACTAGCTTAAGTCCCAAATGTGCGATCGCCTGCATCTCCTAATCCCGGTACAATATACCCCTTATTGTTAAGTTTTTCATCAATAGTAGCGGTGTAAACTATTAAACCTGGATAAGCTTCACTCAGTTTTTGCAAAGCTGGTGGAGCCGCCACTACGCAAACAATCCGGGTTAGGGAAGGATCGGCACCCCGTTGTGTCAATTCTGCCATTGTAGCCATAATCGACCCCCCGGTTGCCAACATTGGATCGGTAATTAGCACTCGTGTTTGGGGGTCAAATTTTTCTGGCAACTTGTTTAGATAACAATGAGGTTGCAGTGTTTCTTCATCTCGCGCCAAGCCAAGATGGTAAATCGATGCCAAAGGTAATAAAGTCTGCGCTCCCTCAAGTAATCCTAGTCCAGCCCGCAGAATCGGTACTACTGCTACTGGTATCTGCGGATCGATCACCGTTGCTGGACAGGTATCCAAAGGAGTCTGTACGGCTGTTTCTTGGGTTGGCAACCAGTCTCGCGCAGCTTCATAAGTCAGCCATCTTCCCAACTCAGTCATAGCGCTGCGAAATAAAACTGAAGGTGTGCCTGCATCACGGGCGACTGCGAGCCAGTGTTTGATCAGGGGATGGGGTGGAACATAAACGCGCAATTGTAGCGTCATAGCCAGAAATAGGCGACTCTTTATTGTACAAGAACTGAAACACCATAATACTCTTTCCTGCATCCGGCTGACAGCTAAAATTAATCCTCTCAATTTTATTGATAAAGTTTTTCATTAATAGTTGACATCTATTCTCAATCAAGGCTATATTATTATCCAGTGTTCTCCTCTCTTTTAAGGATCGGCAGACGGGATTAGCCAGCAGTAGCAGGTTCGTCCCTCTTTTTTTTGATTAGTCATTGGTCATTTGTTCTTTGTCATTAGTCATTAGTCATTGGTCATTAGTTAAATTAAATATTGATTGACTCTAGACAAAGGACAAATACTTCTCTACAAGAGGCTAAACGTTAGCGGAGCTTTGGCTTTAGCGATACGCTCAGTACAAATGACAAAGGACAAATGACTAATGACAAATGATGCGATCGTGATTGGGTCTGGTATTGGTGGGTTGGTAACTGCGACTCAGTTAGCGGCGAAGGGAGCGAAAGTGCTGGTACTGGAACGTTATTTGATTCCAGGTGGTAGCGCTGGTTATTTTGAACGCCAAGGCTATCGATTCGATGTTGGTGCATCAATGATTTTTGGACTGGGACAGAACGGTACAACTAACTTACTCACCCGCGCTTTGTCAGCCGTGAATGTCAGCCAAGAAGCGATCGCAGATCCGGTACAGATTCACTATCATTTACCCCAAGGTTTAGACCTGAAGGTTGACCGGGTTTATGAAAAATTTTTGCAAAATCTTATTGCTCATTTTCGCCATGAAGAACCAGGGATTCGTCGCTTTTATGACGAATGCCAAAAAGTATTCAAGTGCCTTAACAGCATGGATTTGCTGTCGTTGGAAGAACCTCGGTATTTACTGCGGGTATTTTTCCAGCATCCTTTGGCGTGTCTCGGTTTAGTTAAGTATCTGCCCCAAAATGCCGGGGATTTTGCCAGACGCTACATTAAAGACCCACAATTATTGAAATTTATCGATATGGAATGTTATTGCTGGTCGGTGGTTCCAGCAGACATGACACCAATGATCAATGCTGGGATGGTCTTTTCTGACAGGCATTATGGCGGAGTTAACTATCCCAAAGGCGGGGTGGGACAAATTGCCCAAAAACTGGTAGAAGGTCTAGAAAAGGCTGGGGGTAAGATTCAGTACCAAGCTAGAGTCACGAAAATTCTTACAGAACAGGGAAAAGCGGTAGGTGTGCAACTGGCAAATGGTAAAGTATATCTGGGTAAACGCATAGTTTCTAATGCCACACGCTGGGATACTTTTGAGCAATTACTACCAGCAGAAGCAATGCCACATAATAAGAAAAATTGGCAACAGAATTATCAAAAATCTCCAAGCTTCTTGAGTTTACATATCGGGGTAAAAGAGTCAGTTTTACCTGCGGGGACAGAATGCCACCATATTTTGCTAGAAGATTGGGAAAATATGACAGCAGTGGAAGGAACAATTTTTGTTTCGATTCCTACATTGCTTGACCCAAATTTAGCACCAAGTGGATATCATATCATTCATGCCTTTACACCTCACTGGATTGATGATTGGCAAGAACTTTCTCCAAGTGAATACGAAGCGAAAAAAGAAGAGGCGGCTGGGCGAATTATTGACCGCCTAGAGAAGATTTTTCCAGGTTTAGATGCTGGATTGGATTATCTGGAGGTAGGCACACCCCGCACTCATCGCCGCTTTTTGGGTCGTCAAGATGGCACTTATGGGCCAATTCCTCGGCGCAAGTTGCGGGGGTTATTGAAGATGCCTTTTAATCGCACAGCTATTCCAGGACTTTATTGTGTCGGGGATAGTACCTTTCCTGGTCAGGGATTGAATGCAGTAGCTTTTTCTGGGTTTGCCTGCGCTCACCGCATCGCTGTAGATTTAGGATTTTAGTGTGTATTCTGTCGCCAATCAGGGACTTCCAAATAAAAAATATCCCAAAACTGACGCAAAAATCCTTTCTCTTTCTCCTCTCTCTGTGTTCTCTGCGCCTCTGTGGTAGCCTGCGGCAAGCCGCTCCGCGTCTACGTTTATTTGGATAATTTATTTCTTGGAAATCCCCAAAGTGAATCAATTAACCTATGAAGATATTTCCAACTGTCGCCGTGATTGGTTTTGGAAGTTAGCACACGACTCGATCGATTGTACAACCGCTAATAGTGAAACTGATGCTACAGACTAGCATACAAAATTTCCATAAATTTTATTTATTAATATTGTAAATTTTCATAGGTGTACTTAATTTCTACCACATACTATGAAACTTTATTTACCATCATTCGGCTAATCCAGTATGGAAATAATTCAAAATGTAGCTGGGTGTAAATTTACTCTTTTCCCCGAATTACTTGGAGTTTACCGAAATAACACTTAGTCAAGCTAGGTGTTGCATAATACTATGTGTCAAAAAGTACTAGTTAAATTAAACACTTGTAACCGATGTTTTTTCATATAAGTCAATAATTTACGAAGTTTTTGATATGTGTGCTTTAATGGTGGACGGCTTTTGTTCGTTCATGAATCTTCATCACACACAACGCTCACTCATGCTCCTCACACACAAAGAAAATATTTTAAAACTTAGCTGGCTTTTACCCAGCTTCTTCAGCTTGTTCCTATTTGGCTCCAGTGTCAAAGCTGCTGCGATCGCTAATTGGCATTTTGATAGCAATCGTAATCATCTGGATTTCACCACAGATGAGAATGTTCAACCCAAAGTACAATTACTTACCAATCCTACCCGTCTGGTAATTGATTTACCTGGAGTTAAACTAGGATATCCACAGACTAGTCAAAGAGTAGGGTTAGTAATTAAAGACATTAGCATCCGGCAGTTTAACGCAGATACTACCCGTATGGTAGTTACCTTAGCACCCAATTACACCTTCGATCTAGCACAGGTGAAACTGCAAGAGGAATCCCTGAATCATTGGTCTGTGCAGTTACCCAAGCCTATACAATTGACTGCAACCCAGCCAAACATTTTAGAAATAACACCGACTCAACCGAGTATTTCTCCAACAGTGAGTGATAATAGCACTCTGTTTGCTGGCGTGGTTCCCATGCATTCACCGATGAAAGCGCTGGAACCACAGATTAAAGCCTTGATGAATCGCTACAACTTCCTGAAAACAGGAATGTTTTTCTTGGATTTGGATACTGGGGATTATCTGGATGTTGGAGGCGATCGCGTTTTCCCCGCAGCTAGTACGATTAAATTGCCAATTCTCATTGCTTTTTTCCAAGATTTAGATGCTGGTAAAGTCACCCTTCAAGAAAACCTGACTATGCGGGGTGACTTAGTAACCAATGGTTCTGGAACTATGCAGTATGAGCGAGTTGGCAAGAAGTATACAGCTTTGGAAACCATCACTAAGATGATTACCATCAGTGACAATACCGCCACCAACATGATTATCGATCGCTTAGGTGGAGTGGCGAAACTAAATCAGCGCTTCCGTAACTGGGGACTGAAAGACACCGTAATTCGGCATCTTTTGGCTGACTTAAGAGGAACCAACACCACAAGTTCTCAAGATATGGCGCGGGTGCTGGCTTTGGTTGTGAATAACAAGCTAGTTTCTTCACAGAGTCGGGAGCAAGCTTTAGATATTCTGCGTCACACCACAATTCACACACTGCTACCCGCCGGTTTGGGGAAAGGTGCAGTCATCGCCAACAAAACCGGAGATATCGGCTTTCTCATTGGCGATGCGGGATTTGTGACTATGCCAAATGGCAAGCGTTACCTGGCGGCTATCTTCGTCACCCGTCCCTATAAGGACACTAGGGGAAGAGACTTTATCCGTCAAGTTTCCCAGCTTGTTTACAATTACCTGAACCAAGTGAACCCGGTTGCTGCGGTTGATTCGCCTAATAGTGCTACGAGATAACAGTTCAAAATAGATATTGGTAGGGACGCACAACTGTGTGCCCCTACGGTAACTAGATAATTTTAATTTTACTTGCGGCTCTAGTAGCTTTTTCCCTAGCTTCTTGGACATTCACACCCTTAGCCAAAGCTACACCCATTCGCCGATATGGATGAGCATTAGGTTTACCAAATAATCTAATATCTACATCTTTTTCTGACAAAGCATCAGCTACACCTGTAAAACCAATAGAATCAGATTTTTCTGAGGCTAAAATTACCGCACTAGCTGATGCTCCTAACTGTTCTATATGAGGAATTGGCAAATCTAAAATTGCTCTTAAATGTAGTTCAAATTCATTGAGATTTTGTGAGATTAATGTCACCATTCCCGTATCGTGGGGTCTGGGAGAAAGTTCGGAAAAAATCACTTCATCCTTGGTAATGAAAAATTCAACACCAAAAATTCCGGCTCCTCCTAAAGCATCAGTGACTTTTATAGCTATTTCTTGAGCTTTTAATATCTTTTCTTCAGAAATTAATGCGGGTTGCCATGATTCTTGATAATCTCCTCTTTCTTGGCGATGACCAATAGGAGGACAGAAAATTGTCGGCGCATTCCACTGTTTAATTGTCAATAAAGTTATTTCAATTTCAAAGTTAATAAATTCTTCTACGATTGCCTTTTGACTGTCACCTCTAGAATTAGCGATCGCATAATTCCAAGCTTTCTCAACCTCACTCTTATTCTGGACTACAGACTGACCTTTTCCAGAGGATGACATCACAGGTTTAACAACATTAGGAAAGCCAATTTCATCAGAAACTGCAATCAATTCTTCTAGAGTTGTTGCATAACCATAAGTAGCCGTTCTGATGCCCAATTGTTGATGCGCTAGTTCCCGAATTCTGTCGCGGTTCATTGTATAGTTAGTAGCAGCCGCAGTTGGTATAACTATAATCCCTCGCTGTTCAAATTCGATCAGTTTTTCTGTTCTGATTGCTTCAATTTCTGGTATAATTATATTTGGCTGATGTTTTGTCACTACGGCTTCTAAATCATCACCACTGAGCATAGAAATAACTTCATAAGCATCAGCAACCTGCATCGCTGGAGCATTGGCGTAGCGGTCAACGGCAATTACATAATTACCAAGACGTTGAGCCGCGATCGCAAATTCTTTGCCTAGTTCTCCTGAACCCAGCAGCATCAATTTTTGGGGCAACTTAATACTCATTAGCTTATCCAGTTCAATCTTAATCCAATAATCTTATAATTTTTTGTGTTTTAATTACTGTCTTCTCAAGAATTAAATCTAGCTCCGCGCAGTTGTAAATCTTGGCGTTGTAGCTGAGTTAAACCAGTACCTACGCCAAAGTGACACTTATCTACTAGAGTCTCCAACCAAATAGTCTCATTCAAAGTTGCACCTCGTAAATCTGCATTTCTCAAATCAGCTTTCATCAAATTTGCGAATAATAGGTCTGCATTAACTAAACTACTACCTTGGAGATTTGCTCCTGATAAATTTCCTCGAATAAAGTTTATTCCATCTAAAATTAAACCAGATAAATCTGCTCCTATTAGATTTGGAAATTTTAGCTGACTTGGATATTTAAAAAACCGCATCATACAGATTATATTTGCTTCATTTAGGCGGATTTTAGTTAAAAAATCATAACGAGCGATGCCCAGTTGCTTAAGAATTTGTAGACGCTGTGGGGAACCTTGTTCTAAAAACTCGATGGCTGTATGGCGTAGGTCTTGAGTTGGATTTAGCATGATTGTCAGATTGTTGCTATCATTATGCTAATTAAAAGTTTAACCTTAATACAAGAACCCCGACTTCTCAAAGAAATCGGGGTTCTAATGGATAATTTATTACCTAGCGTCCTGCTAACAATGCTTTCGTAGCAGATTCGCCTACTAATCTTACCTGCCTTGTTAACTTGAAATTCAACAACGCTAAAACACTCAACTGAGCGAGGAATGCCATAAAAATTGTTGTTGCACTAGCGTATTCTATAGCTACCCAAGGAAAAGTTGAAAATAACCAGACAGTAGGATATGCCGATGAGGAGATACCGAGAAGTCCTAGAATCAGCGATGGTAGAAACATCGCTGTACCTAAAGTTCCAATTGCCCAGAAAGAACGTTTAGGAGTTTTTAGCAAAAGTATCAATTGGGCGATGGTAGCATAAATCAACATTAAGCTAACAGATAAAGCCAGGGCTAAAAGTAATTTAAACTTGTCAAAATTGTCACCAGCCCAGTGACTATGGACTGTATCAAGAACAGATGTGAGTGAAATCCAGACTAGCCAAGGGATACTAACAATTGCCAGATTAATAGCGATCGCCACGATTGCAGGGCTTTTTTCAGCCAAAATTAGATCCTGCCAAACACTCTTGCGACTAGAAAATTCCTGATGTCGATATCTTGCCCAATCTTGTACGGCTTGACGGTGAGGGGAAAGAATCGCAATAAAACTAAAAAGCGATATGAAATTGTATACTCCCACCAAGGTCAAACCTTGCTCAATTTGTTGATCGACATTGGTAATTTGTTCCCAATTTTGCAACAGAAATCCCCACATCATCATCTGGGAAAAAGCTATAAATAAATAACTTTGTCCCTTGTTAATCATTGAGGCTTGAGGATTACGGAAGCAACGTTTAAGAGCTTGAAAAATCCCGTAACTACACAATCCAAAATTCAATAGATGGAAGCCAATAAGACTAACAAAACTTCTCCCTATTGGTAAATAGAAAAACTCCAAGTTTTTCAGGGGAGAACCATTAGTTATATGAAAAAAGTTAGGAAAGAGATAATTTGTTGTCTCCACAGGGTTAAACAGTGTAAACCAAGCAACTGAATTGTTTGAATTGTAGCTATAAGATGGTGCCATTAAGATTGGCATCATTAAAAAAATGAACACAGCACCACTACCTATCCAAGGCTGAAAACCGCTAAACTTATTACTAACCAAACCAAAAAGCAGTGCAGCACTGGAGAAGAAAACACAGCTTGCAGCAAGAATAGCGTAGTAACTCAAAATGGAAGTAAAAGCAATTTGGGCAGAATAACCAGCCCATAAATGTAAAGGAACTGAAACTAGGATTACGAGATAAATTAAACTCGGAACTCCTAGCAATTTGCCAGTCAATATATTTGTTTCTGATTGGGGACTGAGACGGATAAAATTCAGCGTGCCGCGAGTTTCTTCTTTGGCTAAATCATTGATTATTAAATAAGTTCCTGCAACTAATAGTGTAAATACAAAAATTACACTAAACGCCAGGAATATATATTCCCAGTGATCTCGCCACCACAACTGCCAATCGATTTCGTTTTGCGGACAAATATTATTTAAGATTAAATTATTGTACTCAGCAATTCTAGATTGGTTTGATTGCTGGAAAGCCTGGTTTTGTTGTTGATATGCTTGACTCAAACGACAGTATGTGTTTGTTAGCGAGTATTTATCGTCAGGAAACTCGCGGAACTGATATAAAAAAACTACCAGTTGTAGTAATAAGGATGCTGCAACTGCGATCGCAATATTAAAAAATTTCAGCCGTCCTTTGAGTTCGCGCAATAGTTGCGGATTCCAATCGCCGATTTTGTCTATTAAATTGGGCATCATAGAAAAAAATCTCCAAAAATGGGGAGTGATATTTATTGACGTATTAAGATGCTTGTTTGTGACCTAATTTTAAGAAAATAGTTTCTAAGTCTTCTTGAGTGCAGTGAAAATCAGTCAAGGGAATCCCTGCTTTGATGAGCGATCGCAACAACTCAGCACTATCTTCTTCTTTACCGGAAAAATTCACCCGCACGCTGTTTTTTCCTGATATCACCTCCCACTCTTCTACTAAATGATGATGTTTCAGTTCCCTTAAAAGTACCTCTAGGTTCCCCAGAGTTGATATCACAATTTGCTGGTGGGAAAGACGTTGATAAAGGTGTTGTAACGAGGTACTTTCTACCAAGAAGCCAAGTTCCATAATTCCTACAGATGTACATAGTTCAGCTAAATCGCTGAGAACATGGGAGGAAATAATTACAGTCATCCCAGCTTCTTGCAAAGCCTTGATGACTTCACGGAAGTGCATCCTAGCGATGGGGTCAAGCCCAGAAACCGGCTCATCTAGTAGTAGTAAAATTGGTTCGTGGATAATGGTTCGCGCTAAACTTAAGCGCTGTTTCATCCCCCGCGACAGAGTAGAAATCTGACTGTGGCGTTTATTGCCAAGTTGGATTAGTTCTAAAACCTCATGTAAGCGTTGAGTGCGGCGTGGTTCTCGTAAATGATACAGACGCGCAAAATAATCTAGGTAATCCCAGACTGTTAAATCCTCATATAGCGGGTAGTCATCAGGTAAGTAGCCTAGACGACCCTTAAGTTTGGGGTTACTCTTGTCACGGAGGAGGCGATCGCCATTAATATAAATCTCACCCGTAGTTGGTTCCTCAGCAGTTGCCAACATACGGATGAGAGTTGTTTTACCCGCGCCATTGGGCCCAATCAGTCCATATACTTCCCCCGCCTGAATTTCTAAATCAACATCATTGACAGCAACGTGCCGGTCAAATTGCTTAGTGAGTCCACGGGTGCAAATTGCTAATTCTTTTACCATCGCTGCTGGGGTGCGGCTAGTGATTAACACTTAACGTAACCTCTTTCTATAGCTTTTGTCAGGCTTGTTTCAGAAATTGAAACTGACTCTCAGGAAATTGGCTACATAAAAAAGTAGGTAAGACATACGCCCTATCTACTTATTAATTCTTATTCTGTTATTTAGGAAATCTTTGCAAATAAAGCCTTGACTTTTTGCTCTAGTGTCAAGTTATTTCTGATAGTGGTGGGATGACATTATTAATTGCATGAGCAGATGAACCGCTAACTGCATAACGGTATTCGGGAATTGGATATCCAGCTTCGTTAAAGGTTTCACGGATAGCTTTATTTGTGTCGAAGTAAACCTGCCAGTAATGGTCATTATTGCAATAAGGACGGACTGCTAGTACAGGCCCTGCAAAGTTGAAATCCTGAATTTCTACATCCGGTGCTGGATTTTGGAGGACATTAGGAATTTGACTAATTTTCGCTTTTAAAAGTGCGATCGCTTCGTTATGTTTCACTTCATGATGAAGTTGAGCTACCAGATCGACTCGACGGTAAGGATTGGCAGAATAATTCTGGATATTGTCAGCAAAGATTTTATTATTGGCAACAATCGTCAATACGTTATCAGGTGTATTAATACTAGTTGTGAACAGCCCAAGTTCTGTAACAGTGCCTGTGACACCTGCTGTCGTGATGAAATCACCAACTTTGAATGGTCGAAAAACGATTAAAAATGCTCCGGCTGCAAAGTTTGCCAATAGTCCCCCCCAGGCTGCACCAATTGCAATGCCTGCTCCTGCTAGCAATGCAGCAAAGGAAGTTGTTTCAACCCCAAAGAAGCCGAGAATTGCTACAACTAGAATAATTCTCAGCGTAACGCCAATGATATTCAGAAGATAGTTAATCAGTGTCGGATCGACGTGTTGGCTTCGGAAAGCACGTCGCACTAGCTTCAATGCAAAATCAATCAAGCGTTGAGCAATTAGCCACAGAGCGATCGCACCTAAAATTTTCAGCCCAAACAGAGTTAGAAGTTGACTAGCAACCAAACTAATTTGTTTTAAATCCATAATTTTTTATGTCTGTGAATTATTAAACACAATAAACATACAATAAATTAAATAAAAATTTCCTATAAATAGTTTTTTTTAATTTTTGGGGTGCTGTGCAGCAAGTAGCAAAGTGTTCTTGGAGGATGTCTCAACAATTTTGGGCGAATATAAATGTTTTATTGTGGCGTAGATATCTTGCCAGCCCTAGAACTTCAAGGAACACAAGACGAACAGAATCATGCTGCAAATATCCACTTTTCGCCTTGCTGCTGCTATTTTTTTCGCTCCTCAATTAGAGCAAATATTTCATTAGATACTGAGATTTACCAAAATTTGATCTTGTCTGGTGTAGAGTCTCCACTCCCGATCTCAAATCGCTGTATAAATCGCGCCATACCAGCAGTCCAAATTCTTTATTCAAGGCTTCTATAGACCTTCCTATGCTGGTGAAGTATAGCTAGACTTTATAATATAAACCCTTTCAACCTTGAGGATGTGCCTCATTTGATCGAGAACCGCTATATTCCCAACCGCTTAATCTCAGCTTGATTATATGCGTGCTGGTCAACGACTATAAGACTATCTATTCCTAAAGAGGTTACAGGTGTCAAGCAAAAAAATCGGTTTTTGGTCTGTGTGGGCGTTGGGTGTAGGAGGCATTGTCGGTGGACTTTTCCCAGCGCTGGGAGTTGTAATTCAAATAGCTCATACAGGCGCACCACTAGCATTTGCGATCGCAGGGACAATAGCTTTGATAACTACTTATGCTTATGCAAAACTTTCAGTAGCTCATCCATGTCGAGGCGGGACAGTAACCTTCTTAAACCAGGCTTTTGGTCTAGGGCTGTTTAGTGGAACACTGAATCTTCTACTATGGTTTAGCTATGTAGTCATGCTTTCCTTTTACTTGAATGCTTTTGGTAGTTATGGAGTTAGCCTGTTTACATCTACTCAACCGATGTGGAAGCATTTACTGATTAGCTTGGCAATTTTAGGGACAACTGGACTAAATCTACTAACTGCGAATTACATTGGTAAATCTCAAATTTGGATTGTTAGCTTCAAACTGGGGATTTTGATCCTGTTCGTTACTATGGGGAGCAGTCATATAGATATTTCCCGTATAGAACCAGTCTCAGTGTCGTCGCTACAGTCAATTTTCGCAGGAGCAATAATCATCTTCTTGTCTTATGAAGGCTTTGAGCTAATCGCCAATACAGCAGAGGATCTTGTCAATCCCAAATACACTTTGCCACGAGTTTATTACTCTGTAATTGGGTTCGTTATTTTGCTTTACGTTTTAATAGCACTGGTTACATTGGGAACAGAACCAATAGAAAAGATTTTGGCAGCAAGAGACTATGCTTTGGCTGAAGTTGCCAAACCAATTATGGGGCAATTGGGATCTGTTTTGATTACGATTGCTGCTCTTTTATCAACTATCTCGGCGAGTAACGCAACACTCTACGGTTCAGCTCGTTTTAGCTCTATTATTGCTAAATCTAGGGGGTTTGACTCTGACAGCCAAATAAATGGCATAGATCAATCTTCAATTGGCTTATTTATTACTAGTGGTATTACTCTAATAATTGCCAATTTTTTTGATATAAGTCGGATCTCTACAATGGGTAGTGCCGGGTTTCTCCTAATATTTGCGGCGGTTAATTTAGCTAATGCTCGTATGTATCGTTATACAAAAAGCAAGCAGTGGATTTCACTTTTAGGTGCTGGAATATGTTTAGTAGCACTAGGAATGTTAATTTGGTTTGCTTTGCAAACAGATCCACAAACCGTCTGGGTTTTAGTGCTTATGGTAGGAGTGGCTATAGGCATCGAAGTAATTTACTATCTGTCAAACAAGCGACAGCTACACCTTTGAAGAAACTTTGCTCAATAGAATGTATTTGTAATACGTTTGCATTAATTTAACTTGAATTGGCTAACAGTGCCTTATTTGGCGAGTCGCGACACATCTGTTAAAGGTGATTTAGGAATGGCTGATGAGCGGTAATTTTATCGAAACAGAATTCAGGAGTCAGGAGTCAGAATGGGCTAAACCTTAGCTATCCGCTAACAGAATGAATTTTGTCCGAGTGGTGGATAGCGACGCGAAAAGCGAGTCATCGAGCGTCTGAATTCTGACTTCTGAATTCTTCTTCAACTTGAACGTCGAGCCTTTACCCTCATTACTCATCACATGGATGTGACCGCCATGAGCCTGGACAATTTGTTGAGCGATCGCCAATCCTAACCCAAATCCGCCGCTTTCTCTTGCACGTTCTGTGTCAACCCGGTAAAAGCGATCGAAAATATAAGGTAAATCTGCCTCTGGAATTCCAATTCCAGTATCAATGACTTGAATTACAATAATGCATTGAAGTAATTTGATTTTTGAAAAAGATTACGAGATAATACTGATAAGATTAAAAGTATAAGAGCAGACAATTATAAAACAGCATCTACAAATGGTAACACGACCTAAAGGAGTGACAACTGCGATCGCTGAGTTACAGCTTCTTTAAAACTGCATTTGTTAATGTGCATTGTCAAGTAAGTTCTAAAGCTGTGAAAGATTCTCGCCAAAATGCGACAGTCTACACATGGAAGTGAATTTAGGAGAAATGTTTCTCCTACGCCCTTTTGGTTGTAAAACAATTTCCCATTTGCCGACAGCATCAGAAGATAAGCAATAATCGAGTAAAATTCAGATTCAGGAGTTGCGGCATGAGGCACAACACAGACGATACAGCCAACAAAAACTTCAGTTCAGGTGCTAACGAACTCAAAGAGAAAGCTTCTCGAAATCAAGTGATAACGGCTCCATTACCAGACCCGATTGCAAAAAGTATTGAAGCGATTATTTCACTTCATACCCAGGAAGTTCGAGATATTCCCGCCCATCAACGCATACTAGAAGCGATCGCTACATTCTTTGGGCGATCGATATTTCTGTATAGTTTGCTAGTCATACTGGCTATCTGGATTTTTAGCAGTTTTTTTGATCGCTTTTTGCCATTCAATCTACCCGCGTTTAGCTGGTCAAATCAAGGCTTAGACGCAGCTGCATTGGTGATCTCAACTGGAGTATTGGTGCGACAAACTCGCCAAGAAAACTTTGCCGAACAACGGGCGCAACTGATGCTACAGCTTAACCTGCTCTCCGAGCAAAAAATTGCCAAGATTATTGCTCTATTAGAAGAACTCCGTACCGATTTGCCTGATGTGATAAATCGGCATGATTCGGAAGCGAAATTGATGCAGGAACCGGCTGACCCAATCGCGGTATTAGAAGCACTCCAGAAAAACTTAGCTGAAGAACTGTCATCTACAGAAGAAAACAATATGAGTTGATCGCAGTTTTTTAGTAGATTTTTGTTTCTATTTAGAAAATAAAACAAAACTTCAAGTATAGTCTTTGTGTCAAAAATCAAAATTAATCGTATATTTAACCAGAGGGATAGATATGGCTCAACTGAATGGTGTAATGATGCAGTACTTCCATTGGTATATCCCTCCAGATGGAAATCTTTGGAATGAATTTAAAGATAAAGTCAAAGAGTTAGCTGATGCAGGTGTTACATCTGTTTGGCTACCCCCAGCATACAAAGGAACAGGGGGTGGCTACGATGTCGGCTATGGAGTCTACGATATGTACGATCTAGGCGAGTTTGACCAGAAAGGCTCGGTTCGGACAAAGTACGGCACAAAAGACGAGTATATCGCTGCTGTCAAGGCGGCAAAAGCTGCTGGCATTCGAGTATATGCTGATGTTGTCCTCAACCACAAGTTAGGTGCAGACCAAGAAGAAGAGGTGGAAGCAACGCCCTATAGTCCAGACGATCGCAACCACGCCATCGGTGAGATGCAAAAGATTAAAGTCTGGACTCACTTTACCTTCCCAGGTCGCCAAGGCAAATACTCTGATATGGAATGGCACTGGTGGCACTTCGACGCAGTTGATTACAACGTTTACAACGAAGGTGAGAACGCAGTTTATCTGTTTAAAGATAAAAAATTTGATGACAACGTTGACCTAGAAAAAGGCGCTTTCGACTATCTCATGGGATGCGATTTGGATATGGAGAGTCCAGAAGTTCGCGAGGAGTTGAATCGCTGGGGTGAGTGGTTTGTAGAAACCACTGATATAGATGGCTTTCGTTTTGATGCGGTTAAACACGTTAGAGCTAACTTTTTCCCAGAATGGCTGGATCACTGTCGCCAAAAGGCAGGTCGCGATCTTTTTGCTGTCGGTGAGTATTGGTCTTATGAAATTGAAGCGCTGCACCATTTCATTAGTGTCACCGGTGGCGATGTAATGTTGTTTGATGCGCCATTGCACTATAACTTTAGCGCTGCCAGCACACAAGGCAATGACTATGACATGCGGCAGATATTTGATAACACCTTGGTGCAACAGCAACCCGCTTTAGCCGTCACCTTAGTTGACAATCATGATTCTCAACCTTTGCAGTCATTGGAGTCTGTAGTAGAAAGCTGGTTTAAACCGTTGGCTTATGCGTTGATCCTACTGCGAAGTGATGGTTATCCCTGTATCTTCTATGCTGATTACTATGGTGCTCATTACAAAGATAAGGGCCCAGATGGCAATGAGTATGAGATTTGGCTCGATAGTCATCAATGGATAATTGATAAATTTTTGCACGCCCGTCAAACCTATGCCTATGGCGACCAATACGATTATTTCGATCACGCTAATACAATCGGCTGGACACGCTTAGGAGACGAAGAACATCCTGGCGGGATGGCGATTGTTTTGAGTAATGGGGAAGAGGGGACTAAGTGGATGGAAGTTGGGCAACCCAACAGCACTTACATTGACATCACTGAACATTTCAGCGAACCCGTCACAACAAATGATGAGGGCTGGGCTGATTTTCGATGCAATGCTGGTTCTGTTTCTGTGTGGGTTCCACAGTCATAGTCTGGGTTTTAGTAGCATTCATGCAGAAAGTTAGGCGCTTGACAAACTTTGCCTAAAAGAGAACTTAGGTAGTACCAAGCGCACTAGCTTTTATCGGGTGGGTTACTCCAGCGCATCTTAGCGATTTCCGTCTTCAATTGGCTAGTAATTTTTGGGGTATTTCAATGGATACTTCAAACTACAGGCAATCAAGCCTTAGCTCGCACGATGGCGATTAATGGGTTGGTGGCAGCAGAGGTCTTTTAACTGTTAAGCATTATCCAGCTTTTACCATCTCTAGTTGCCAGAATCCAAGGTAAACACACACCCATAGCCTATGCACCTGCGATCGTAATTGTGGCTGTAGGGATTTTACAATGTCTGTTCAGCCAGTGGAACATGATGAATCAAGTATTTAACACCACACCTTTGACATTTATCCAAGCTCTCATTTGTATGGGTGTAGGTTTGCCAGTAGTGTTCATCGCTCTCATCTTGCAGCGTTTCCATCCGCTTAACTAGGGATAGTACTAGAGAAGCTAGGAAGATTTAGATAAAGTCAAACAACCATCACTCTTTCTAGTGTGGTAGGACAACTAGCTTGAGTAACAATTTTCACCAAAGAAAAAGCAGTTTCAGACAACGCCAGATGATTCCGTTGAAGCCATACCCTAATAGATTAAAAATTCCATCGGTACATTTTGCTAGGTATGATATTTAATCTGTAAGCATTTACCCAGTAAAACTAGCTATGACCCAGAACTACCGCATTACTCTACTCCCCGGCGATGGCATTGGCCCTGAAATTATGGCAGTGGCGGTAGATGTGCTGAAAGTCGTAGGGAAGCAATTCGATCTGAAGTTTGAATTTCAAGAAGCCCTTATCGGTGGTGCAGCAATTGACGCTACAGGGGAACCCTTACCATCTGCCACTCTAGAGGCTTGCCGTAACAGTGATGCTGTGTTGCTTGCTGCGATTGGTGGTTACAAGTGGGATTCCCTGCCATCTAATTTACGCCCAGAAGCAGGTTTGTTAGGGCTACGCGCAGGTTTGGGATTATTTGCCAATTTGCGTCCAGCGAAAATTTTGCCCCAGTTAATTGATGCCTCGACTTTGAAACGCGAAGTTGTCGAAGGCGTAGATATTATGGTAGTGCGCGAACTCACTGGTGGGATTTACTTCGGTAAACCTAAAGGGATTTTTGCTACAGAAACCGGTGAAAAACGCGGTGTAAATACAATGGTTTACACCGAATCGGAAATTGAACGCATTGGGCGGGTGGCTTTTGAAGCGGCAAAAAAACGCGGTGGTAAACTTTGTTCGGTGGATAAAGCGAACGTATTAGAAGTATCTCAGTTGTGGCGCGATCGCATCACCCAACTTAGTACGGAATATCCAGATATCGAACTCTCTCATTTATATGTAGATAATGCTGCTATGCAGTTAGTACGCGCTCCCAAGCAGTTCGATACTATTGTTACAGGCAATTTGTTTGGCGATATTCTCTCTGATGCTGCTGCCATGCTCACAGGTAGTATTGGGATGTTACCCTCAGCTAGTTTGGGCGCTTCTGGGCCTGGTGTGTTTGAACCAGTTCACGGTTCCGCCCCAGATATCGCTGGACAGGATAAGGCAAATCCTTTAGCGGAGGTTTTGAGTGCGGCGATGATGCTACGCTACGGTTTAGACCAGCCAAAAGCGGCAGATCGCATCGAACAAGCCGTATTGCAAGTTTTAGAACAAGGCGATCGCACAGGGGATATAATTTCTCCAGGAAAAAACCTCTTGGGTTGCCGCGCTATGGGAGACTCACTCATTAAAGCTATTGAACAAAAATAATTTTTTAGAGCAAACTGGGCAATTTGGCAACCTTTGCTATAAGTTTCGGGTAGACTAAAGTGAAATCTAGCAATCAAATAACAGTCGATAGTGTACGCATTACGACAAGGACAAGTAAATTTTACCGCCCCAAAGAACCAATCGCCTTTGATTGATCCTGCTGTAATCAGAGCTGCTGGGCAGATATACTATACTCACTGTGAAGTCCACCCCGAAATCGCGGGACAACCTTCCGGTGTAGCAATTAATCGTGTGACTCATCGAGGTAAGGTTATTTTTACTAACCAACCAGTTCTTTTACCTCAAGAGTGTTTTGTACCCTTAAATCAAATTGAATCGCACATGTATTAGTCATTGGTCATTAGTCATTAGTCATTAGTCATTGGTCATTGGTCATTAGTCATTAGTCATTGGTTATTGGTTATTAGTTCTCGACAAAGGACAAAGGACAAATGACTAATGACAAAAGACAAAAGATAAACGACAAATGACACAGGACTAATGACAAAGGACAAATGACTGTATGGACATTTTGTTCGCTATTCCAGCGAGTGTAATGGTCTTTGCTTTGGGTGCATCTATTGGTAGTTTTCTCAACGTTATTGTTTATCGGCTACCTGCTGGGTTGTCAATTCTTTGGCCACCTTCTCGTTGTCCTAAATGCTTAAACCAGCTAAAAGCTTACGACAATGTACCAGTATTCGGCTGGATTTCATTAAGAGGGCGGTGTCGATATTGCAAAAGCAAAATTTCTGTCCGTTATCCCGTGGTAGAAGGGGTGACGGGCATAATTTTTTTGCTGGTTTTTTTAGTATTTCAAGTTTCTACTTTAACAATAGGCTATTGGGCTTTTTGTAGTTGGTTATTAGCACTATCGCTTATCGACCTAGATACAATGACCTTACCTAATCCACTTACTCAGTCGGGTTTAATGGTAGGAATTTTATTCCAAATGGTGGTTGGTTATCTACCAGAGGGTAGTTTTGTGGCATTGGTAAATCATCTTATGATGGGGATACTGGGTGCAGTCTTAGGTTTATGGTTATTTGATGCGATCGCCCTATTGGGTTCAGTTGCCTTTGGTAAAACTGCAATGGGTGCGGGTGATGCCAAGTTAGCAGCCATGATGGGAGCGTGGTTAGGCTGGAAATATTTGCTCTTAGCTAGTTTTATTGCCTGTGCGCTGGGGGCCTTAATTGGGAGTGGTGTTATTATGCATAAACACAAAGCCGTGAGTCAAGAGACATCGAGACAAAGGTTAGGAAAAAAAATACCTTTTGGCCCTTTTCTGGCTTTAGGATCTGCGATCGCCATATTTAGCGGTGAAGCTATTTTGTCTAGCTACCTGCGGTTATTTTTTCCAGCATCTTGAATTGGAGTTGGGGATGATGGAGATGGGGGTGTAAGCAATGCCCCATACCCAATAACCTTTCATAAGAAATATTTATAATTCGTGACTGTAACCAACATTACCCCATCTGCCCTTCATATTTTGATAATATTCTGCTTGTGACTTGTATTACCCTCTTAACAACGATTAACCGTTGGCAAGCACAACTAGTACAACAAATGCTGCTTATTCAGAACACTAGCGATGCGAATCATTGATTTGAGTGGGAGAGGGAGAGCATCTTATTTGGAGGTTGGTATTCTCATAGCTTTGTCAGTACGTCCATATAATTAAGTCTGCTGAAAAAAAGAGCAAGAGACTTGTATTGGCATAAGTATTTTCGTTAAGCTGGCAACCAAAGATGATAATTAAGGTCTGAATTGCTTAAAAGCGTAGTTTGACGATGTAGTAATTAGTCATTAGTAAAGACAAATGACTTATGACTAAGGACAACCCAATACGGTTTGACATGTTTTCAACCTCATACCCACTTAAAATAAAATAAAAAATGGCTAACAACGAAGAATCACGTGGTTTAAAGTCTCTATTTGATTGGTTTGCAAATCGACGGAAATCAGGATCTACCAGCCTCGAACGCCAAGAACGTGAAATTGCTGATGGTTTGTGGCATAAATGTTCTAAGTGTGGTGTTTTGGCATACACAAAAGACCTGAAAGCCAATCAGATGGTTTGTATCGAATGTGGTCATCACAATCGGGTAGATAGCGATGAACGCATTCGTCAATTGATAGATAACAATACCTGGAAACCCCTAGACGAGCATTTGCGTCCAACCGATCCGCTAGAATTTCGCGATCGCAAACTCTACAGCGATCGCCTGCGGGAAACACAAGATAAAATTGGCTTAATAGACGCAGTTCACACTGGTTTAGGTCAAATCAATGGTTTACCCATTGCCCTTGGGGTTATGGACTTCCGCTTCATGGGTGGTAGTATGGGTTCAGTTGTGGGAGAAAAACTCACCCGGATGATTGAGCAAGCCACTCAACGGCGATATCCTGTTGTTATCGTCTGCACCTCCGGGGGCGCAAGAATGCAAGAAGGAATGCTCTCTTTGATGCAGATGGCGAAAATTTCCGCAGCCCTACAGCGCCATAAAGACGCGCGACTATTATATATTCCCGTTTTGACCAATCCCACAACGGGCGGCGTTACCGCTAGTTTTGCGATGTTGGGCGATATCATTTTGGCAGAACCCAAAGCAACCATTGGTTTTGCCGGTCGGCGAGTGATTGAGCAAACCCTGCGGGAAAAACTCCCCGAAAATTTTCAGACTGCTGAAGATTTGCTCCTGCATGGTTTTGTTGATGATATCGTACCCCGTACCCAATTAAAGAATACTTTAGCCCAGCTGATTGCTCTACACCAGCCTGTACTAACACCACCTCACATGGTGTTGTGGGAAACAATGTCTTTAACTTCTACCGCCGCCGAATAGAACGTGGGATGTGGGAAATGGGGAATGGGGCATTGGGGAAGAAACTTGTTAAAGAATTCCCCCTACTCTCTGCTCCCTGCTCCCTGCTCCCTCACCTCCCCGGCTCTTTGACAAAAACTAGTGGAACAATTGCTGCTAGTCGGAATAGACCAGAGAGGGCGAACAACCCTAGCAAGCCTCCAAACTGAGCAAATTGGACGATGAAACTGCCTATAGTTGTGCCTAAAGCACCACTTGCTCCAGCAACAGCAGCTGCTGTCGCAAAATAGATAGACTGATTTTGAGTTGGTGCGATCGCCAATTGTATATTGTTACTGCACAAGTCAATCGCCGCCCAAGTACCTCCAGCCAAAATGTGTAACAGAGGTAGCCACAACCAAATATCAAGGTGATTAGCACCAATCCCCAGCCATAGCGGTGGTGTAGCTGCAACCAAAACCCCAATAGAGATGAGGATGGGACGATTGCCTATCTTATCTGCTAATTTTCCCCATAGAATCAGCATTAGCAAAGTGGCCCCCGCCTGAAGGCTGTTGTAGATAGTCACATAGCTTACATCCAAATCCAGCCTGTCCAGCATGTAGAGGTTGAAAAAAGGACTGCTGAGGTTAACAGCAAGATTCCAGAAGCTGAAATACAGCAGAAATCTTAAAAAGTTAGAGTTTTTCCAAATACTGTTAGCTAATTGGTTTTGTGGTGGGTGAATTGAACTTGAAGGTAAGAGACAGGAGGTAGAAGGGGTTGAATCCCCTGCTGAACTGGAGCTACTTGAAAGTTGTGGGGACTCAAACCCTTGCTCACTCTGGTCGTAGCAGGAGCCAGAAAGGATTATTCCTTCTGCCTCTGTTATTGATTGAGCGACTTCAGAAGACTCATCTTTTGCAACCTCTGATTGAATCTCACTTGTTTGAGTTAACTTGCCATAATAAGTGTTTTGCGATCGCGGATTCATATCTACTTGAAAATACTGACATCCCAATCCCGCAATTCCCAACACAATGCTTATTAACAAAACCACCCCATAGCCTTGTAGAGTTCCACCATCCCAATGTGATACAGCTAAACCAGCCATTGGTACGCAAACCAAATTGGTAAGGTTAGCAGCACTATTGCGTGTCCCAAAATACCTGCCTCGCAATTGTCGGGGAACTATCATTGCTACCCAACTTAGCCATGATGCAGTTCCTAATCCTCCCAAAAGATTGCTGAATAGGACAATCAAGAGTGTCAATATCACTAACTGGTGAGTATTAATCACTCCCAAACTTACAGCTACAATACCGATTACTAGAACTAGCCATAGCAGCCGACCAATTCCGTGTGTGCGAAGAGAATATTGAAAGCGGCTGCTGCTACGTTCAGACAAATAAGCACCCAAGGGCTGAATCAGATTGACCAACATGGGGATAGAGCAAAGCATCCCAAATACTACTGGACTAGCACCCAATTCCACTAAGAAATTGCTGAGTAAAATGCCGCCAGTTCCAAGAGAGTAAACCGATGCTAAGACAGAATCCGCAGTGGAGGCTTTTAAACTTGTGCGAATCGCATCCTTAGGAATTCGAGAGGTTGGAGAAAGTGCTGTTGCTGGTGAGGCAATCTGGGAAATTTCCAGAGTCTGTGGCGCAGTTGTTTCAACCTGAACAGAATCCATAATGTATGTTTATGAGTAAAGCATCCTGACATAAACCCGGTTGTCGAAGAACTCACTATGCTTTTATTCGCATTCTTAAGAAGTTTTCGTTATTCTAGCTTGCAATTTTCAACAAAAATTTTAGATAAGTAAATATACGATTACTATTTGATTTTGAACTAAATTAGGTATTGTAGAGTGTGTTAGAACGGAGTTCGTAACGCACTCTTATCAAGGGTTAGCCATCCTCACTACCAATTTAAGAAACTCCATCATTTGGAAATTTTTAGGATTTCAATCCATAATCCAAAATTCAGGGATTGAATACCGTTAATATTGCCTATAAATTTGCCTTCGATACTTTTTCAATTTGCCCAGTAAAGTATGCTTCTTCATGTTTGAGTTGTTGCGCTAGTTCCAACCCTTGTTTAAAAGCTGTTAATGCTTGAGGAAAATCTTTGCGTTCTATATACAATTGCCCAATTTGGTCATAAGCTTGCATCATCCCGTAAAAGTTGGCGGCTTGCGCCTCTGTCTGCACAAGAATTTGGCTAGCCTGCAAAGCCTCGTCTATTTGTCCTTGAGAACGGTACAGCGCAATTAACTTTTGCAAAGCGTCACCAGCTGGAACGTACTCCTTTAATTGCCAAGCAGTGGTATAAGCCTCTTGATAATTTTTAAAGGCTTCTAGTAGTAAGTTAGGATCTTTCTTTGCTAGAGATTCGTAATCTGAAGCGATCGCTAGCTTTAATTCTGGTATTTTTGTAAGATTATTTTCACTAACGTAAATTTCTAGTAGTTTATTAAGTACATTCAATGACTGCTGCGGTTGTTGTGTCTGCTCATAAATGTAAGCTAGCCGTTGCAGATATGTTATTTCGTTTACACGTTCGCCTTGGGAAGTAGCGAAACCCAACAGTTCTTCGTAGACTGGGGCGGCTTTAGGATAATCAAACCAACTTAAATGTAGTTCTCCAATTGTCTTAAGCATTTCTACTATCGCTGTTGTATCTTTTTGCTGCCGCACCACTAACAAAACTTGGTCGTAAGCTTCTACAGCTAGTTTAATCGATCGCACATTTTGGTAAGCTTGGGCTAGCGATCGCCACAATTCTAGATCGACTTGGGCAGTTTTTTTCTGAGATTCTGCCTGCTTTTGAATTGCTTGCAATCGCTGCGTAATATATTGTACTTCTTCTCCATCATTTTGCTTCCAAGCGATCGCCCCAACTCGCGATAGTGCTTGCACCTCTGCTAATGAACCTAAAAAGCGCCGCAAACGAAGTTCCCGGTTCCAAATTTCAAACGCCGCCACCTGCTCCCCTGCTTGCAGTTTCGCTGCTGCTTCTTGGTTTAAGGCATCTAGCGCTGGTTCTAAGTTTTGCTGTTCTTGGAGAGTTAACGGCTGTTTATCCTTGGGCAAACGGGGTAGCAGTGGGTCGGGTGTGGTAATTTCTAGGGGACTGGGAGGAAATTTATCCGGTACTTTCGGCTTTTTACTCTCTGCCAGCGTCAAGGAACTACTAAAGAGTATAGTGGCAGTCACAATCACAATTAAACGCTTGAGCATGGGAACTTTACCTGGACTTGAGTTAGTTACATGAGGTAATCATCCTCATGCCCTATTATTTACTAACTATTTCCCAGGTTTACAAGGTTGAGATAAACTTCTCCTGTATTCTACAGCAGGAGTCAAGTTGCTTTATGTCTCTATCTAATCTATGTATTTTGGAAGTCAATTTAATATCAAGCTAATATAATTAAAGCATCCTAAGTGTGATTACTTAGGATGTTTATCATGTTTACAGAATTTATGCAAGCGAAAAATCTTGAATATGTCTGCGAAAATATACTGAATAATTTAACAAAGTTAATTATTTACCTTCTCACGACTCAGAAAATATACGCTCACAATAATTAAGTAATATAGATATCCTTTATTAGAGCTAATTTGCTCTCGAAGTTAAGAACCTTAATATCAGTTCTCAGGACTATGACCAGTAGTACCGCGAAAAATTTTTGGCATTGCTAATTTAGAGGATGAATCCAGATGTAGAGACGCGATATATCACGTCTCTACATGGGTTTTGACATCAAAAAAATCATTTTCATAATTCTTATTCAGCAAGCCAGTTTTTTCATGGGTGCTGTTTGGTGGAACAAAAATATAGCCGCTTGTGAGGCTGCTAGTCACCCGAATGGTGATGCTCCTAACGTCGCTATGCGATCGCGGAGCGTGGTATAGCCTCTCGTAGAGAAGACAGCCAATAGAGAGCAACTGTTACCAGTCTACAGCACTGGCTCACAAGTTTTTACCACTTTAGACAGGGGCTACTTTTTCAACTAGGAAGGTAAAAAATGGAATGGGCTATTTACAAAAAGAATACGGGCAGTTTTGTAATAGCAGTGGCAATTATGACTGGTGTTGGCGTAATCTCGTATCTTAGTTTGCTTCAGTATAGAGAAAACGCTCAATGGGTCACACATACCCGCGAGGTGCTGGAAAAGACAAAAGAAGTCATGTCACAGATCAAAGATACAGAGACTGGACAACGGGGTTATCTTCTCACGGGCAAAGAAAGGTATCTGGAACCCTATCGGACTGCAAGTGGCGAGATTGTTCAGAAACTTAAGGCTCTGCGCCAATTAACTGCCGATAACCCCAATCAACAGCGACGGCTCGATCGCCTTGAACCCCTGATTGCCAAAAAACTAATTTTGATTGAACAGACGATTAACGCCAGAAGCAAAAATTTAGAATCCGCGCTGCAAATAGTTCAAACAGATCGGGGTCAGCAGCTCATGGAGGATATCCGAATACTGACTACAGCAATGGAGAACGAAGAGAATGAGTTGTTGAAACGGCGGTCAGCAGATGCGAACGCTAGCGCTCATCAAACAACTTTGCTAACTATTTTTGGTAGCACTATCGCTTCTGTAATCGTCGGTTTAGCAGCCACGATCACCAATCAGGAACTTGTCAAACGCAAGCAGATGGAAAATTCTCTGCAAAAGGCTCGTGATGAGTTAGAAATAGAGGTTAACAAACGGACTGCCGAACTTAGAAACACTAACGAAGAATTACAAACTGAAATTAATGAGCGCAAAAAGGCGGAGTCAGAGATTCTGCGCCTGAATGTCCAGCTTGAGCAGCGAGTTGCAGAACGCACAGCACAACTCGAAGCTACTAACAAAGAGATGGAAGCATTTAGTTATTCTGTATCTCACGATCTGCGGGCCCCTTTACGCAGCATTGATGGCTTTAGCCAAGCGCTACTAGAAGATTATGCTGACAAGCTGGACGCACTAGGTCAAAACTACCTCCAACGAGTGCGTGCAGCCACCCAGCGAATGGCACAACTGATCGACGATTTACTCAATCTGTCACGACTGACGCGTAGTGAGATGCGTTGCGAAAAGGTCGATCTAAGCGCACTAGTGGAGGCGATCGCTACAGAGTTGCACAAAACACAACCAGAACGCCAAGTAGAGTTTGCGATCGCGCCGGGATTAGTTACTAATGGCGATGCTCATTTGTTACGGGTCGTGCTAGAAAACCTACTGGGTAATGCGTGGAAGTTTACAGGAAAACATCAAAAAGCACGCATAGAATTTGGGCTTTTGCAGCAAGATGACACCAATGTATATTTTGTCCGTGATGATGGTACAGGCTTCGATATGGCCTATATTGAGAAACTTTTCGGTGCTTTTCAACGCCTGCACGCCATGACCGAGTTTGAAGGCACTGGCATTGGACTAGCTACTGTGCAACGGATTATTCACCGTCATGGTGGCCGTGTCTGGGCCGAAAGCGCAGTCGAGCAAGGCGCAACATTTTACTTCACCCTTTAACTATAGGAAAATACACAACATGATTTTACTTGTAGAAGATAATCCTGATGATGAAGCGCTAACCCTACGCGCACTCAAGAAAAACAATATTATGAACGAGGTAGTGGTAGCACGCGATGGGGTGGAAGCCCTAGATTTTCTTTTTGGTAAAGGTGTGTACGCCGATCGCGACATGAGCGTTATGCCAAATCTCATCCTCCTAGATTTGAAGTTGCCTAAAATGGATGGCTTGGAAGTTTTGCGACAGTTGCGAACTGAAGACAAGACAAAAATCCTTCCCGTTGTGATTCTTACTTCGTCCAAGGAGGAACAAGACTTAATCAATGGTTACAGCTTGGGTGCCAACAGCTATGTTCGCAAACCAGTAGACTTTTCCCAATTCAGTGAAGCAGTACGACAACTAGGGTTGTACTGGTTTGTCTTAAACGAGTCACCGCCAAGGCTATAGTTTATACCAATCTTCCAAAATCAGACTAGAGATGCAAAGCTAACTTTCTTAATTACGAATTACGTAGCTTGCTTCTCGTCTTCTCTACGAGACGCTACGCGAATGGCAAGAATTACGAATTACGAATTACATGGGTACACCTCTGCGCGTATTACTTGTTGAGGATTCAGAAGACGATGCTTTATTGTTGCTGCGTGAACTGCAACGCGGTAACTATGAAGTAATCTTTGAACGGATTGATACACCTACAGCCATGAAAACTGCGATCGCAGGGCAAACATGGGATATCGTTATCTGCGATTATTCCATGCCCACCTTTAGCGCCCCTGCTGCATTGAAGCAGGTCAAGGAAAGTGGACTTGACCTGCCATTTATTATTGTCTCAGGCACTATTGGCGAAGATACCGCAGTCGCCGCCATGAAAGCTGGTGCCCATGACTACATTATCAAAGGTAATCTAGCACGACTTATTCCTGCTGTTGCCCGCGAGTTGCGTGAGGCACAGGTGAGACGGGAGCGTAAACAAGCAGAGGAGCAGATTAAAGCATCGCTTCAAGAAAAAGAAGTGCTATTGAAAGAAATTCATCACCGGGTAAAAAATAATTTGCAGATTATTTCTAGTCTGCTCAATCTACAAGCAGAGTATCTTAAAGACAATCAAGCCCTTGAGATATTCAAAGATAGCCAGAACCGGATAGAATCAATGGCTCTGATCCACGAGAAACTATATCAATCTCAAGACTTGGCAAGGATTAATTTTGCTGACTATATCCAAGATTTAGTAACTAATTTATTTTATTCATACAACGTTAATTCCAGCGCTATTACCTTGAAAATGAACGTTGAGGAGGTTTTTCTAGTCATTGATGCAGCTATTCCTTGCGGCTTAATGATCAATGAACTTATTTCAAATTCCTTAAAATATGCCTTTCCCCAAAGAGAACCGGGAGAAATCTCTATTGACTTTTGCTCTATAGAAGCAAATTTATTTCTACTTACTATCAGTGATAATGGTGTCGGTTTTGCCCACGATTTTGACTTTCAAGCTACAGAATCATTAGGACTGCGATTAGTAAAAGGTCTGACACATCAGCTACAAGGCAATATCGATTTTATCAACGATAATGGAGTGAAGTATAAAATTATATTTCCGGCGAAAATAATTTTATAAAATTATCAGTTAAACAAAATCATGAACCCAGTAAATATATTAGTTGTTGAAGATGAATTCATCGTGGCAATGGATATACAAAATCGGCTAAGAAAATTTGGATACACTGTTCTGGGGCTTGCCGATTCTGGAGAAGAAGCAATTAAGAGAGCAGCAGATGATTCTTTAGATTTAGTTCTCATGGATATTCACCTCAAAGGAAAGATGGACGGTGTGGAGGCCGCTCAGATAATTCATAATATTTTTAATATCCCAGTCATATATCTTACTGCTAATGCAGACGAATCAACATTGAATCGAGCAAAGGGAACAGAGCCGTTTGGCTATATTCTCAAACCTTTCAAAGAAAAAGAATTAAAGTTCACTATTGAAATTACCCTTTCTAAACATCGGACAGAAAAAAAATTAAAACAAAATGAACAATGGCTGACTACTGTACTTAAAAGTATTGGAGATGCTGTCATTACTAGCGACGCATCTGGAACTGTGACTTTTATGAATCCGATTGCAGAGGTGCTGACGGGTTGGAATTATTCAGATGCGTTTGGTAAAGAAGCCACAGAAGTATTCAATATTGCTCCTGAAAAAACTCGTACAATAATTGAAAATTCTTCTGTAACACAAGTCTTGGAGTTGGGCGTTACTATTAATCTCCCAGAACAGACGATACTGATTGCTAAAAACGGTACAGAAATACCAATTGATGATAGCATTGCACCGATTAAAGATGAAAATGGTAACATTACGGGTGCAGTTTTTGTCTTTCAGGATATTACCGAGCGCAAGCAGATATTAGAGGCACTAGCACGTCGCCAGCAAGAATTCAAAGCGTTAGTTGAAAATGCACCTGATATTATTTCCAGATTTAACACTCAATTGCGCTACGTTTACGTTAATCCAGTTATTGAAAATATTACAGGAATATCATCTGAAACATTTATTGGCAAAACAAACGCAGAGTTAAATCTGCCAGAAGAATTTTGCCGGATATGCGATCGCAAGCTCCAGCAAGTTTTCCAAACTAAGCAAGAAACCGAGTTTGAATGCACTTTAGCGATCGCTTCCCAAACAAGACATTACCATACCCGCCTTGTCCCGGAATTAACTAGCGATGGTTCAGTATCTTTTGTTTTGAGTATCTCTCGGAACATTACTGCTCTAAAACTTGCAGAGGCGCAATTAATTCATGATGCCTTTCACGATATACTAACCGGTCTGCCAAACCGCGCCTTATTTATGGAGCGGTTAGAACGGGCGCTGATGCTGGCAAAACGACGTGCGGATTATACATTTGCTGTTCTCTTTCTAGACCTAGATCGCTTCAAAGTTGTCAACGACAGTCTCGGCCACATGATTGGCGATCAACTCTTAACTGCCCTTGCTAGCAGATTGGAGAGTTGCCTGCGTGTTGGAGACACAGTTGCCCGTATAGGGGGAGATGAATTTACAATTTTGCTTGATAATCTCAAAACTATCAATGATGTAACAAGCGTAGTGGAGAGGATACACCAAGCTCTGACCTCTGCGTTCCAACTCAGTGGATATGAGGTATTTACCACTGTCAGCATTGGCATTGCCCTGAGTAAAGGTAGTTACAACCTACCAGAGGAACTTCTACGCGATGCTGATATAGCAATGTATCGCGCTAAGGCATTGGGTAAGGCACGCCATGAAATATTTGACTCAACTATGTACGCCCAAGTAACGAAGCTATTAGAGTTAGAGATGGATCTACGGCGGGCTGTTGAACGCCAGGAGTTTCAGGTTTACTACCAACCAATTGTTTTGTTAGAAACTTGCAAAATTATTGGCTTCGAGGCTCTCGTTCGGTGGCAACATCCGCAACACGGATTAGTTCCTCCAGACAACTTTATTCCACTAGCGGAAGAAACTGGACTGATTATTCCTATTGGTTATTGGGTGCTGGGCGAGGCTTGCCGGCAGATGCGTGCTTGGCAAATCCAATTTCCGACCGATCCACCCTTGACAATCAGTGTAAATCTTTCCACTAAACAGTTTTTACAACCCGATCTGATTGAACAGATTAACCGAACTATACAGGAAACTGGACTCGAAGCCAGAAATTTAAAGCTGGAGATTACCGAAAGCGTACTGATGGAAAATATTCAATCAGCAACTCTTATGCTCTTGCAACTGCAAGAGATGAATATCCAATTACACTTAGATGATTTTGGCATAGGTTATTCATCCTTAAGTTACCTGCACCGCTTTCCAAGTAAAGCCTTGAAAATCGATCGTTCTTTTATTACCAAGATTGGTGCTAATGGAGAAAACTTAGAGATTGTTCAAGCGATCGTTACCCTAGCCCAAGGTCTAAATATAGATGTAATCGCAGAGGGCGTAGAAACCTTACAGCAACTGGCACAACTTAGAGCCATGAAATGCAAATACGCACAGGGATATTTTTTCTCTAAACCCGTGGATAGCAAATCGATAGAGACATTAATTGCATCTGGCATTCAGCCGCGATAAGGATAGCGTCAACCCCTTCTCTGCGGGACGCTACGCGAACGGGGAATTAAAAATTATTATTCTTCTCAATTTTTAATTTTTAACTTTTAATTTTTAATAAAAAAAAGGTAACAGAGAACGCTGAGAAAAAGCAAGAGATTTTACGAGTTACCTTAAAAGGGCTAGTCCTAGAAAGCCTGAAGGTTTAGCGGCAGATCATTTACTCTCTTTTTCTGCTCTGGCTCTTTCCTGTGTCAAACTATCAATAGCATCACCCAAAGCAGTAGTTAGGCTATTCCGGGTTTGGGCGTGGCTATCCTGCTCAGTTTTCAAAGCTTGCAAGAGGCGATCGCGTTCTTTGATCGCGGCGATGAGTTTAGCTTGCAAATCCTCCACAGATTTTAGTTGTTCTATCTCTTGTTGGATCGCTGTTACTGGTGTCTCAGCAGCCAGTGTCTCGACCTCAAAACCTCGGAGTTTATGTAAGTCTGCCTTGAGGGATGCGATCGCCTGTTGCGATAGCTGGGCATCTGTGCGGCGTTGTTCTGCTTCTGTGTTGTAAAGCTGTCGCCATTTTTGGGCACTTTCCCAAGCCGCATCGCGATCGCCCTGAAGTCCCGCCATCTGCTCTCTGAGTACCTGGATTTCTGTCAACCACTGTTGTGTTAAGTCTTGATTCATAAATAAATAGTCATTTGTTATTTGTCATTTGTCATTTGTCAATGGACAGAATGCTGCTTAAAGCGGAGAATGAAAAATTATCTCTTTTTCCCCTGTCCCCTGCTCCCGACTCGGTATTCTTGCGGTAAAAAGATAAATGCGATCGCTACACAAAATTTGGCACAGTAGTTAAGAAACCTAACCAGTTTTAACTCTAAATTATGCCAAAGCTTCGTTTTTTTCGCTTCTTTCGCCACCTCAATTGGCGCACGCTCAAAAAAACTTTTGCCAGGACAATGGAAAGACGGCTTTTGGGACTTGCCTCGGAAATCGCCTTCAATGCCATGTTATCGCTGTTTCCAGCAATTCTTGCTCTGATTACAGCCATTGGCTTATTGGCAGAATCTTTGCAAGCCACCTTTAAACAACTAGCGCTTCAACTCAGTCAAATCTTACCTGACGAAGCCTTAATTCTGATCCGTGATTTTGCTACCACAGAAATTACCAACTCCAAAAATAGCGGTTTATTTTCTCTGAGCTTTGTCTTAGCAATTTGGACTGCCTCTGGGGCGGTGAGTACTGCGATGACAGCCCTCGACCAAATCCATCAAATTCCTTCAGAAAAGATGCGCCCCTTTTGGAAAGCCAAGCTTGTCTCTCTCGGATTAACAGTCGGTACTATGTTACTTTTAGTGCTGGCTTCTTTCTTAGTGTTCACCAGCGACTGGATTTTGGGAATGGTAGTACGGGAAAATGGTTCCTTGATCTTCTTATTGCATCTTTGGAAGCTGTTACGCTGGCCATTAGCCTTAAGTATTGTTGCTGTTGCCTTTGGCTTTGTCTATCGTTATGGGCCAAGCGCGTGGAACTCAGGTACGCCAATGATGCCTGGAGCAATTTTAGCAGCTGTTTTTTGGGCAATATTATCTGCCCTATTTCGGCTTTATGTGGCAAATTTTGGGAATTATAATAAAGTGTATGGTGCTGTAGGAGCCGTGATAGTTTTAATGCTCTGGCTGTCAATGAGCGCTGCTGTTCTGTTAATCGGCGATCAGTTGAACGTGACAGTCGGTGAAGATATGCGCTCAAAAGCGCAGTCACAATTTAATGAAAATATTAGTTTGTAAATCCCTGAGAAAACTTTTGACAAACCTCAGTAGGGGAGTAAAATGTCTAACGATTCATTCAATATAAATAAGCGATCGCCTTCATGCCGGATTCTTCTCCTCGGTTTTCGATGATTGAGCCTGATGCCAAAGCACCCACCCTGAAGCGCCTGCGTCAGTTAAGTCGGCTGCTAGATAACATTGTTACTATTCCTGGTACTAAGATTGGTTTTGGTCTAGATCCAATCTTAGGACTTATACCTATTGGTGGTGATTTTTTGGGAGTCATGTTTTCTAGCTACATCATCCTAGAAGCCGCGCGTCTGGGTGTATCTAGAGCCACTTTAGGCAAAATGGTTTTCAATGTGATTGTTGATGGCTTGGTGGGTACTGTTCCCGTTTTGGGAGATTTTTTTGATTTTGCCTGGAGAGCTAACACTAATAATATCAAGCTATTGGAAGAATACTTAAAGTTTCCGAGCGAGCAAAAGAGTGCAGATAGGTTATTTATCGTTGCCCTTTTTGTTGGATTGTTACTGATCTCCATAGTTTTAGTAGCATTACCAGTGATTCTAATTAGAATGCTGTGGAACGCCTTAACAGGTGGTTAAATTATTTATTGATAATGGAATGAAAGATTGGTGGCAAGCTACTTTTCCTAAAGGGCGGCAAAGTCTAATTATTACTGATGCTCAAGGTTATCCTGTACAAATTTCCTATGGCGAAAAAGGTAGAGGTAAACCGCTAATCTTATTACATGGCATGGGTAGTTGGAGCTATAATTGGCGACACAGTGTAGCCGCATTATCTAAACATTTCCGGGTAATTTGCTTTGATGCCAAAGGTTTTGGTTTTTCTGAAAAACCATCGTCTCGTAGAGAACACAACAGTCATCAAATTCTTGAGTTTAAAAGAATTATTCAGGCATTATGTGATGAACCCGTAGTGATTGTGGCTGAATCTCTGGGGGGATTAGTTGCCCTTGCCCTTGCTCAAGAAAATCCGCAGTTAATTGGACAGCTTGTAGTCGTAAACGTACCTGTTTTTACCAAACATTTACCCCATTGGGCTATGTCGTTACTTGCCCAAACTCCTCTAGAAATAATCCAAACAATTGACACCTTACGTCTGGCATATTTGTTTGCACCTCTATTGAGAGAAATTATGGCAAGAGAAAGACGTGGGGTATTATTTGATCCGTCCATTTTGACACAGGAAGATGTCTATTGGATTACTTACCCGTTTATTGAATTTCCTGGTGCGATCGCTAAAGTTGCTGAAGAGTTACAAATAGCAGCGCGAGAAATTGAGAATTGGCAAGCAAATAAACCAAATATGCTTACCCAAATCCAAAATAATTTGAGTGCAATTCAGTGTCCTACACTAATTTTGTGGGGCGATCGAGATAGTTGGTTTCCTGTTAGTCATGGTGAAAAATTACATCAGCATCTCCCCAATTCCAAATTAAAAATTTTGTCTAACTGCTATCATGATGCATCAACAGGTGCTTTTGAGCAGGTGAATGCAGCGATTCTCGAATTTTTACGGGATACGGAATGCTCCTAAGAGTGAGAGGTGGGGCTTCTTTTATTTCACAGCTAACTGAATTCTGTTTCGATAAAAAGAGAGTGGGAGGAAGCATATCAGTCAGCTTTCAAACTCCCACTCTGCCATTTGCTACTGAAGTGAACAGGAATGTATACAGACGTTGCCCGTTATTTGGGGGCTAATGCGTACTTCAACAACAACGCCCATACGCATTTTATATTCCTGTTGCAGCAAATGCCAAACTTGATTATTAATATTTATTTGCTGAGAAAAATCCTCTACAAATAATTAGTAGAGATAGGTTTTTTGTAAATCACTTAGTTAGTATTAGTTCAAATGAATTTGCTTGCGTGGTAGACCCTGATAAAAAAACCCTTTAAGTCGTTTATCTTCGTTCAATTTAACTTGGTTAATCAGAGTCTGGTTGCCATTTTGGCAGCTTTTTAAATTTTCTAACGGGACTCGCTTGACATCCTCCCCCGTTTATAAAACGGGGGATTCTAAGCTCAAATAGCAATTGCAGTCTCGGACTGTCTAATATCACCTAACTTAATAGTCGATGCCCCGACTATGTAACAGCCCTCTGTCGGAGACCCTGTTCGCGTTCGCCAGTTAGCTTTAATTACGCCGACCTACTTAGTCAACAACTCTCAATAAATAGTTAATTATGCTAGAAACAACAGCTAGCACAATTGAACCTAACAAAGCAGGTAAAAAGCCCTGAATCTCAAAACCATAACCAGGAGTTAAAGCACTTGCCAACCAAAGGGTTAAAGCGTTGATTACCAATGTAAATAAACCAAAGGTGAGCAAGGTAATCGGAAAAGTTAAAATCTGCAAAATTGGTCTAATAAATGCATTAACCAGACCAATAACAAGGGTAGCGACTAAGGCAACCACAAAATTCTTGATAAAGAATCCCGGAACAATATTAGCAGTCAGAAATAACGCTACCGCAGTACCGAGCCAAGTTAATAAAAAGTGTTGCATAAGTTTTTTTAGAGGAATTAGCAGTAAGTTTAATTAATTTCACTGTTGACAGTTGCGATCTGTGACACTATCAGGTGTTCTTGTGCTTGACTCATAAAGTTCCCATCATCTTTTGTTAGTCCAAAAGCAATGTAATTTTTCTGTCTTGGCATAGAGATACTTTTAATCGGTCTATCTTTCTGACTTTTCACATCATTTACAATAAACCCACGAAAAACCTAATCCCCTAACCTCCTTCCCTTGTCGGGAAGGGGGAAAATTTAAAGTCTCTCTCCTCTTAGAAGAGAGATTTAGAGAAAGGTTTTTCAGATACCGTGAAAAGTCAGGTGTATCTTTATCGTATTGCAGGATGTACCGGATTAAATTCCTGAAGCGCAAAACCCCTATAGAAGTTCCTCAAAGTTGAAAAACCTCTATACCTTTGGGATTTGCAAAAAATAAGTTATTAGAACTTCAAAGCATCTTGCTCGCGTCTTTGGTTACAGGCAAAGGAGACCCTGGCGATACTAACGCCGCAAAAGAACCTCCCAGGTAGAGCCACCAACTACACCGTCAGCTTCTAAACCATAGCGCTTTTGTGCAGCTTTCACAGCTGTCTCGGTTGTCTCGCCAAAGTCTCCATCGGCATCGCCTTTCAAGAAACCAAGCTTTTTCAATTGTTGTTGCAACTTCACAACTTCAGAACCACGTAATCCTATACGCAAAATTGGCATTCCTTCGGAGGTGTATTGAATACCAGGGGTTCGCTTAGTACTTGTGTTTGATGTGTTTGACTGACTTCGAGTATTTGATGTAGTGCGATTCGGTTTTTTCTGTGTGCTTGAAGTTGTAGTTTTTCTTGGGGTAGCAGGTCTTGGTTCAGGGTTGCTTGCAACTTGTGTTGCAGCTTTCTTTGGACTAGTAGGTTTTGGCTCAGGGCGAGTCGCAACTTGTGTTACGGCTTGTCTGGGGGGGTTGGGGCTGGGATTTGCAACGTTGGTGAGGTTGCTAGCCTGGGTTGGAACAGGAAAATTCGTAGCTGAGTTAAATCTTGGCTGGGATGAAGGAACAGTTGATGCTGCTACTGGTTGATTAGGGAAAAGTCTTTGCCAAGTGCTGGCATCAACAACGCCATCTGGGTTTAAGCCAGCTGCTTGTTTAAACCGGGAAACAGCACTAGCTGTATTTTCACTATATATACCATCTACTGCACCAGAATAAAAACCCAAAAGTTTTAGAGCTGCCTGAAGTTCAGATACGCGTTCGCCTTGGCTACCAACTTTGAGGTTAGGGCGGTTGATGCTATCTCCAGGATTTACTTGGGCAATTTGTGGTGCTGCTATTGATACTACAGATGTTGAGGCAATAAGCAGAGGCGTAGCAGAGTACAAGAGTATTCCAATGGCTGATAAAGATTTAGACTTCTTTGGGCACCAACCCTTTTGCCGTTTTTCCACTTTACAGCGATTTACAGTTGGATCTAGTAATTTTAAGTAACTCAAAATACTTGCTGTCAGGCTGCTTTGCATGGAATTTACTCCCAGAATATTCTCATGCTAATGGTACAGCCGCTTGGTCTAAAAAACAGCTGCTCCATTTACGATCGCACATAATCAATTACGATCGCGCCTTCGAGAGCAAGACTATGCTATCGCTCGATTAATTGCTTCTTCTTGACCAACTAAAGATAGGTAAGGCTCTTTTAAATATTTACGAGCAGCAGCGATCGCATCTTTGGCACTTACCGCCGCAATCAATTCTTGAAATTTGGTGTCAAAATCAATTCCTAAGCCCAAAATTTCATACCAGCCGTATATCTGAGCAATTTGCCCATTCGTTTGTTTACCCAAGGCGTACTGCCCCAGAATTTTATTTTTAGCAGCTTGGAGGGCGCTTTCAGATACTTCGGCGGTAGACAATAAATCTACTTCTGTATGCAGTCCCTCTAGGGCGATGCTGGTATTTTCTGGTGCTGTACCCATGTAAACCACAAATGAAGCTGGAAATAGCCTTGTTGAGTAAAAGGCAGATACTTCGTAAGCTAAACCGCGCTTTTCCCGTAATTCGACAAACAAGCGACTAGAAAGCCCATTTCCCAAGTAGGTACACAGCAATTTCAGTGGGGCGTAGTCAACAGAACTCACCGATGTTCCTAAATAACCGAGCATCACGATTGATTGTTGTGTCTGTACTGGCTTAATTCTTACCTGCGGTTCCACCCTAATTTCAGGTAAATTTAGTATTGGCAGTGCTTGGGCTGGCGCTTGCCAATCAGCAAAAACTTCTTCTACCAACGCGACTGCATCCGTGGGTGTGATTCTACCAGCAATACTAATTACTACATTATCTGGACGGAAATAGGTTTGGTGATACTCCACTAAATCGGCACGAGTCAAGCGGCTCATGGTGCTTTCATCTCCCAGCACTGACATGGAGTATGGGTGATTTTGGTACATTACCTGCCGCATTTGCTCAAAAGCAACATTGAATGGTTGCTCTTTTTGGGAACGAATATCTTGGAGTGCTAACCGCCGTTCTAGTTCCACTTGAGTTTCAGGAAAAGTAGGCGATCGCAAAATCCGCCCTGCCAATGCTAAAATTTCCGCAAAATCAGATGTTACCGTCTTGAAAGATAGCAAAAAATAATCAGTGCCAGCATCCGCACTTAAACTCGCTCCTACAGACTCGACAATTTCTGCAATTTCCAAACTAGAAAGTCCATCACATCCCTTTGTCATCACTGCCGATAGCAAATGTGCCAACCCTGCTTGCTCGCGGTTTTCGTTACAACTACCAGCCCGCACAAAGATTCGCGCTGCAATAATGTCCGCAGCAGGATTTTCTGCCACCAGCACGACAATGCCATTGTTCAATACGGTGCGATGAATAGGCGATTTTTGCAGCAAGGTTGTCATTTATCATTTGTCCTTTGTCATTTGTCCTTTGTCCTTTGTCCTTTGTCTTTTGTCATTTGTCATTTGTCATTTGTCTTTTGCTAATGACTAATGACTAATGACTAATAACTAATGACTAATGACTAACACGGTTTAAGTACAGTAACCGCGTAATTCTCCGGCGAGAGATACTGTTTAGCTAATTTTTGCAGTTCTTGGGCATCAAAAGACAGAATCTGCTGGGGATATGTCACAGCTAATTCAGCTTGGGCGATGGTACTGTAATACCCATAAAGCCCCGTCAACTGATTTGGCGTTTCGGTAGAAAAGGCATACTCGTTACACAGCAGTCTACGGGCACGGGCAAGTTCTTGTTCGCTAATTCCTCTAGTTTGCAAATCATCCAAATGAGCGCAAATCAAGGATTCAACTTCCTCCAGATTTTCTGGTTCTAACCAGGCAGTAATTGTAAATAAACTTGATTCTCTTTGGAGAGAAAAACTACTGCAAATTCCTTGTACCAATTGCAAATCTTCTCGCAAATCACGCACTAAACGCGAAGTCCGCCCTTCTGCCAATAACACCGACAACAAATCTAAACCATAGCCAGTGCGGATTTCCTCTACTCCTGGTACAAGCCACGCCATTAACAATCGCGCTTGCTCTATGCGTGGTAAACACAGTTCTTGACGATGAATACCTGTTATTACTGGCTTTGCTACTTTCTCAAACTGCGGACAATTTGAGCGTTCGGCAAAATCAGCAAATGAATCATTTACCATTTCCCAAGCTGGTTGCTGGGCTATACCTCCTGCAATCACCACCGTCATGTTTTCCGGCTGATAGTGAGTGCGGTGAAAACAACGCATTGCTTCTGGCGATTGCTGCATCAGTTCTTGCTCAGTACCCAGCACCGAACGTCCGTAAGGGTGATGCGGGTAGATGCTTTGAATCAGGGTTTGAAATCCTATCCAGTCGGAATCGTCTTGACAAGAGTGAATTTCCTCTAGCACCACGTCCCGTTCGCGGCTAAATTCATCTTCTGGAATTGCCGCATTGAGCAGTAGTTCTCCCAAGTAGGGCAGAGTATCTTTTAAATAAGGGGCAGCGGTGGTGAGTGAATAATGAGCATAATCATAGCTTGTCGCCGCATTACTTACACCACCACGGTTTTCAACTTTGTAATCGAACATTCCAGGGGGTAGTGTCGCCGTACCTTTAAAAATCATGTGTTCTAAAAAGTGCGCCATACCGAACCACGGTTCTGGCTCTAGGCTGGCTCCAGCACGCACCCAAACATCCGCTACAACTACAGGGGTAGTGGGAATTTCTTGATGAATAAAAGTTAAACCACTCTCTAGTCGGAAGACCGAGGCTGGAAATACGGTATTAGTCAGTTGTTTTAACAATTTTTTGTAGCTTTAACCACAATTTAACGCAATTTTGTCATCTTAACTCTGAACGATACCTCATTTAGAATCAAGGTATACAGATTTTGCTTTTAGTCAGAGGTTATATTGCAATGTCTCTAAAATGAAGCTCAAATTTGTTTGATTAATACGGCTAAAATGCTTAATCTGCGTAGTTTCAGATTTTTAGTTTTGAATTTCTGATTGGTCTTATAAGTAATACTGATTTTAACAACTAAAGCTCCCAAGTTATAACTAACTTTGGGAGCTAATAATTTTAAGTTCACCGCGACGCCGTTTTACCTAAGTTTATGACCTGGGTTTATCCAGGTGGGAACCTAAATTCCTCGTTTAAAGTTTCCGGGTACATGCCCGGTATACTGCCACGAGAACAGTTGACTCCCTTGTCATTAAAGGCATAGATCAAAAAACTTGATGGCAGTCACCAACGTCGTAGTGCAACTCACTCATTATAGCTTTTCAAAAGATGTTGTGTGTTCAATATCGAAACTTTCCGATCTATTTACCTGGGATACCAGATAGATTCTATGGTGTGGGCGATATCGTTGGCGTATGCACTTGCCGATTCTTGATTCTGATTATCCAGCAAAACGGTAACATGCCCCAACTTCCGCCCAGGACGTGATTCTGTCTTCCCATACCAGTGAACGTGCGCTTGGGGAATTTCTGCTATTTTTTGACGCTGGCTGTGGTAGTCGCTGTGAGAATTTTCATACCCCAGTAGGTTAACCATTACAGCGCCAGCGCACTGCAAAGCCGGATTCCCTAAAGGTAAACCACAAACTGCTCTGAGGTGTTGCTCAAACTGAGAAGTTTCACAAGCATCAATCGAAAAATGCCCAGAATTGTGGGTACGGGGAGCAATTTCATTTACCAGCACTTTGCCATCATGCCTGAGAAATAGCTCAATTCCAAAAATTCCCACTACTTCTAGGCTATTTAATAGAGTATGTGCGATCGCTTGGATTTCTGCTACTTGCTTGGGCGTAATATCAGCAGGCGCAATTACCCGCCGACAGACTTGTTGTTCTTGTTGAGTTTCTACTACTGAGTAAGTGACAATTTCTCCCTCCACAGAACGCGCTGCAATTATTGCTAGTTCTCTTTCAAAAGGGACAAATTCTTCTAACAAAAAAAGTGATTTATTTAAAGGTTTGTTTGTGGTTTCAGAACTTAGCTTTTGCTCTAAAGTAGCAAAATCCTGAATTATGAAAGTACCCTGACCGTCATAGCCGTGGCGGCGGGCTTTGAGAACTGCTGGAAAACCGAGATATTCTATTTTTGATTGGAGATTTTCTCCCTCCTCAATGGCGAAAAATTGAGGAACTGGTAATCCCAAATCGCGTAAATAGCAGCGTTGATGATATTTATCTAAAAGGGGAGCTAAAGCTTCTAATCTGGGACGGAAACAAACGCCTTTTTCTGATAAAAGAGATAAAGCTTGCAGGTTAACAAATTCGTTTTCAAAGGTGATGACATCGCATTTTTGAGCTAATGTTTCCGTAGCACTTGCGTCATCAACTGGTGCGAAAACAGTTTCCTGAGCGATTAACACGGCCGGATCGTGAACGCTTGGAGTTTGTATTACTAATTCTACTCCTAGCTTCTGTGCTGCATCCGCCATCATCCAGGCAAGTTGTCCGCCACCAATTACACCAACACGTTTCATTGACATCCTAGAGAATCACGAGTTTGCACGCCTGTTTTGGAATTCACACCACTGGCTTTTGTACACAGTTCTTTGATTTGCGCTCTATCCAAAATTGCATCTGTAAAATCTGCACCGTCTATATTCACATCATTAAAGATGGCACGGAGCAAAAGAGCTTCTTTGAAAACTGCATCGCTCAAATCGGCCTTAGTCAAGTTTACCTGATCGACCATTGCATTAGTTAAATCCGCTCCGTGGAGATTTGCTTTTGTCATTACCGAAGCACTCATAACTGCTCCCCGCAAATCAGCATTTGAAAAATTAGCCAGTTCCATGTTGGCGTTAGAAAACTCCGCAGCTTGCAAACTGTCACCAGAAAAATCACGTCTTGACAACTCTGCATTACTAAATGACAGTGGATGAGTCCAGCTTACTGCCAGTGCAGGATTAGCCACGCACCATATAATAATTCCTAGTAGGAACGCCAACCATTGCCGCCAAAATATGCTGAGAGTCAATTTGGTGTTTAATTGCTGCATTTAATTACCGTATTTGAATATTAACAGGGCTGACTGATTCTAATTGAGACTCGCAGCCTTGCTACTGGACTTGAGGGATGTGTATTTCCCTTGCTTAATATTTTGTAACGCAAAAAGGGCAGATGCGACTCTTAAAATCTCTGCGTTCTCTGTGCCTCTGCGGTTTAAAAGTATTTTATTGAACCAAGCGCTGTAGGCGACTGGCGTTAGCGAGTCTTGCCTACGGCACGCCAAGGGCGAACGAGCGTCACCCGGAGGGGGATTCCCTCCGTTGTAACACCTGGCGCAACACAGAGAAAAGAGGAATTATTGTCCAAGAATTTTACCCATCTTGAAAGGGCTAGTTATGAGTTGAAATTTCTGATTGGAGAATTATGACTGAATTATTGTATTAGAAGAATTACGAGTTAAAAGACCATCTTCCATTTCTACGATGCGATCCGCTATATCTAAAATGCGGTTATCGTGTGTGACTAACAAGATAGTGGTTCCCTGATTTTTGGCCAGACTCTGCATTATTTCTACAACATCGCGTCCTGATTGTTTGTCTAATGCGGCTGTTGGTTCGTCTGCTAGTACTAGTGGAGGGCGATTCACTAAGGCGCGTGCGATCGCAATTCTTTGTTTTTGTCCACCAGAAAGATTGTCTGGGTAGTAATCAACTCGTTCTTCTAGACCAACTGACCCCAGCATGGCTTTTGATTTAGCCACTGCTTCTGTTTGAGAAATATTATTGTTCAACTCGACTGCCATTTGCACATTTTGCTTTGCAGTCAAGAACCCTAGCAAATTGTGAGCTTGGAAAATATAACCAATGTTGCGTCGCATTTGCACCAGTTTGTTTTGGCTGACACCAACGAGTTCTTCACCTAAAAATTTCAAACTTCCCTCTTGTACAGACCGCAAACCACCAATTAAGCTCAGTAATGTGGTTTTACCTGAACCGGATGGCCCGGTCATAATTACAATTTCGCCTGAAAAAATTTCTAGGTTGATGTCAAATAATATCTGTTTTCTCAGTGAGCCTTTACCATAGTAGTGATTGAGATTTTTAATGGCAATTACAGGTTCTTTTTCCATCATATTTTTGTAAGTTATAAGTTAGGATTTCCAAAATTGAACTGGAAGTTGAATCAGAAATTAGGTTTTCTTAACCATCAATCATAAGTTGTGTTTATTAATAGCAAATTTTAATTAATATTAAATTAATTAAAAGATATCTGCTGGATCGGCGGAACGTAATTTGCGGACTGCGATCGCGCCGGAAATAATACACATTAGCATAGTCAAAATCAACACCATTACGGCACGATCAAAACTCATAAAAACTGGTAGTAGGGTTGCATCTCTCGCGCTACTATACATAAATAATGAAAAAACAATTCCAGGGAAATATCCTAAAACTGCTAATAGCAAAGCTTCTTGAAGAATAACCATTAACAAATAATTTTGTGTATAACCTATTGCCTTAAGAGTAGCGTACTCAGCTAAATGATCTGCAACTTCTGTATAAAGAATTTGATAAACAATCACAGTTCCTACAATGAAACCCATGACAGTCCCTAATGTAAAAATAAAGCCAATAGCTGTACTATTTGCCCAATAATTCCGCTCAAATTCAATAAACTCTTGTTTCGTTAAAACATTTACCTCTTTAGGTAAATATTTTCGTAACTCTTGGGCAACAACTTCAGCATCTGCTCCTGGTTTTAATCTAATCAGTCCAATATCAATTAATCCTGGTTGACGATTACTGAATATTCGCAGAAAGTTAACATCACTTGTAATTAAATTTCCATCTGCGCCAAATGATGCACCTAATGTAAATAGTCCCCCTACTTTAATTTGCCGCCTTCGTACTTCTGCTGTTACGGTCTTTCCTTGGTCATAATTAGCAGCAATGGGCCCATATTCTACCCTAGAAGAACGGTCAAATAGAACTACATCAGGCAGTTTAAGTTTATCTAAATTTTCCTGAACGCCAGGTAAGTTAACTATATTAGTTTCTGGGTTCATTCCAAATATCAGGATACTACGAGGACGACCTGTTATAGGATTCTTCCAGATTGTAAAGTCCAAATATATAGGATGTACTGATTGGACTGCGCGTAAATCTAAAGCTTTATATAACCGTCTTTGAGAAAAGCTCCTCATTGCCAGAACAGCACTAGATTGACTGTTAATTAAAACAATATCGCCCTGCAAGCTGTTATGAAATCGAACGTTACTATAATACAAAGCATCTCGGAAGCCGAGTTGCATAAACATCAAGATATCAGCAAAGGCAATTCCTGCCAAAGCTACAGCTAGTCGAGTTTTTTCTCTTGTTAGTTGTAGCCACGACAGAGGTATTTTTTGATTCATTTTATATGCATCCAAGCACAGTTAGAATAATTCGTAATTTGGTTTTGTAGCAGAGATTTAGAAAGAGCCGCAAGAATTGACGCTTCTATCAAATTTATAGAATGTTGAAAATGGATGAAACAGCCTAATTAAGAAGATTACCAATCCAAAATATCAAATCACAAATTGGTAATACTGTTCATCTATAACTTGGTTAATTATTAATTTCGACAACAACTTTAGCGTAAGTTAAACCAGAAACTTTCTGGCTATCTTCTGAAGGCAGAGCAATTTTCACTTCTACTACTCTGGCATCCACATCTGCTGCTGGATCTGTATTCAGCACGTCTTTTTTACCAATTTTTCTGCCAATTTCAGTGACAGTTCCCTTTAATTCGCCGCTAAATGCTCCATTATCGCTGCTGATAGTGGCGTTTTGACCAATACGCACTTTACCAATACTGTCTTCAGGGACTTCAGCAATCACATACATTTGGCTGGTTTGTCCAATTTCAGCAATACCATTTGCACCTATGGCTTCGCCTGACTTGGTGTAAACCTTTAAAATCTCTCCAGCGATTGGTGCTTGAACGTAGCTTAACTTCAGTTCTGCTTCGGCTTTTCTGACATTTGCGATCGCATTACTAACTTGAGCTTGTGCTACTTGCACATCGGTAGGACTCACATCCATTATTCTGCTCAGTTTGGCCTTTTCTTCATCGATTTGTCTTTGCAAAGTTGCTAAAGTTTTGTCACGGTTAACTTTAGCTTCAATTAGCTGCTGTTGCAAAGTTGCTAAATTTTGTATTTGGTTAGCTCTAGCCTCAGCAAGTTGCTGTCGTACAGTTGCTAATGTCTGCTTGAGGGTAGCTTGGCTTTCAGCCACCTGCTGATTAGCAGTTACTGCACTCAAACGTCTAGTATCCCGCTCTTGCTGAGAAATCGCACCTTCTTTGTATAAAAAATCATAGCGCCCAGCATCAACTTGGGCATTGCGCTGTTGAGCTTTAATCCGTGTAAGCGTTGCTCTGAGAGTTTCTCTTTGCCCACTGAGTTCAGCTTCCAGGCGATTTACTGTTGCTTGTTGGACAAGTTTATCTCCACTTAACTGGGCTGCAATCCGGGCGATCGTTGCTTGTTGACCATCCCTTTCGCCAATAAACTGCGCTTGTAAGCGAGCAACAACTGCTCTTTGAGCTTGAATATCTCTTGGAGATCCAGCCCTGACTTGCGCTAAATTCGCACGGGATTCTTGCACTTTGGCTTTTGCCTCTTCTAGTCCGGCTATTTGGGTATCGCGGTTATCCAAAATTGCCACAATTTGGCCTTGCTTTACCTGTTCACCCTCTCTCACCAGAAGTTGCTGAATTCGTGATGATGGCGCTAATCCCGATGATGGGGCGGATAATTTAACAACTTCGCCTCGCGGTTCCAAACGCCCTACAGCACTAATGCTATTGGTAGATGGCATTACGGGTGCGGGTGTAGTGAGTTTTTTCAGCTGCTCAATTTTCGCTGTACCTAGTATCCCAGCAGCGATTACTACTGGCACAGCTACAGCGATACCCCACCAAATCTTAGGTTGTTCTTGATTAAGTGCCTGCTCAGTTGGCTTTGGCTTTTCAGTCACCCTTGACATAGTATGTTGCCCGTTTACCTGAATTGTGCTGATGGAAGTAAAATAAAAGGGTTTTTAATCAACAGCCAGCTGCTTTAGGACAAACAACAGTGGTTTAAAGCTGGGTATGGCTTAAAATCCATTGCCTAATGGAACGCTCAACACTATGGCTTTACAAAATGGTGTTTTCTATAGCGATATCTTCTTTTGTATGCAACACACTTACCTCTCTGCTTTTAGGAGAGAGGCTTTAAGGCTTACTCCCCAACGCTAGCAGGGAAAGGGCTGGAGGGTTAGGTATGTATTGAAACCAAGAAGCGCTATATATAGTAGCTGGCTATTCAATAACTCTGAGTATTATTGAGACATGAGTGCAATGGGAATTAGCAGAATTCACAAGCAGGATGAATCTAAATGTAGAGAGGGTATATATCACATTTCTACACAAAATTCCAAATTGGTATGATGCGGTACTGTACTGCTACATTCACTACGACTACAGTTAGTCACAAAATTGAAAAGAAACATCAAAAATAGACTGTTGCCTTTTTTGGATACAATCTTGCTACAAAAACTAGTCTTCCTTAAGTGAATGAATGATTAACTAACTAAAAAATGTCTGTCAACTTGAGCATTCCTAACATCAGAGTTTCCTTAACTTTCTGGTCAATGAATTAGCAGAGCTAGTTGCTTGCACCTACCAAGACAACAAACCATTTTGTGATATTTGCTTCAAAGACCTGACTATTTTCCCTGTTGCTGTTTTGGGACTCCATTAAACTCTCGTTGAATGAATTCTACATTTATCTGTTATGCGAAAACGTAACAGAACCTACAGATAGGTGAGATGGGAAGATGATTAAGTTGGGAGATCGAATAAAACTGTGGTCATATAATTTTCTGCCCAAGCTGGGCCAAAGGCTTTTTCTAGTACGCGACGGGTTTTATCGTTTTGCTGCTGTTTGGTACAGTAGTTGTGTTGTCCGGCGAGATTTTGTGTAACTTGTTCAACTGAAACAGGATGTGAAGCGATCGCTTGGGTGCAATGAATGTCTAAAAAGTCTCGCACCCGCGACAGAAACATTGCTTCTTCTTCTGGGGAACTGGGACGCACAAAGATACAAAAATCTGAAAAAATATTTCCCCATTCAGGCAATTCACGGGGTTGGGAAAAGTTAAGCACTTTTAGCTGTGTCAGTGCTGTAGTATAAGATTCTGGTAAGGTGCGCTCTACTTGGATAGGAGAAAGGTCTGCGATCGCTGCACTAATTTGACCTCTACCCCCAACTAAATCGCAACCAAACATCGGTAGGTTGTATTCTGGACGCGGAAACATGACGCAGTGCAAAATATCCAGCATATTTCCGATTTTCGCCAGTTCCAAGTGCATTTTCCGAAACTGGGGCGTTTGATAGCAGCGATTTTCAATCGTCAGTTTTTCGCCTTCAAGTCTACCTTCTACATACCCCAATTCATCAGGCAAATGGTAGGGCGATAGATCCAGGTGCTGATGCCAAGCTGCCTCAATACAATCAGCTAGCTGACGAATTAGGGGATGTTGTTGCTCACGCAGCGAGGGCATAGAAGTAAATGACATAAGCTAGTTGGGAATGCGATCTAATGCTCAGTCTACAACTTGTTGCGTCTCACCGTTCTAGGTTGCAATATTAAGCAAAGTGGGTATTGGGGATTGGGGATTGGGGATTGGGCAAATGACAAATGACAAATGACAAATGACAAATGACAAATGACAAATGACTATTGCCAGAAATCTGTGGCATCGTATCCCAGTTCCGCAAGCATCTGCCGGAGCAGGGGTAAACTGAGTCCGATTACATTGGTGTGACAGCCTTCAATTTTTTCGACAAAGAAACTACCAAAACCTTCAATTGCAAAGGCTCCAGCACATTTGAGGGGTTCACCTGTGGCAACATAAGCAAGAATTGCGCGATCGCTCATTTGAGCAAAGTAAACTCTTGTAACTTGCGACTTGACTATTGTGCGGTTTTGGTCAGGGTCAATTAAGGCGTGACCTGTGTACAAGTCACCAAAGCTACCTTGCATTATCTGCCAACGAGCGATCGCTTCAGAAGTGTCTGCTGGTTTGCCGTAAATTTCACCATTCATCGACAAAACTGAATCACAACCCATAATCAAAGCCGATTCAAACTGTGGGGCTACAGTTTCCGCCTTATATTGGGCAAGAGTTTTGACTAATTCTGCTGGTTCACTTAATTGGATTTGCGACTCATCAAAGTCACTAGCTCGAACTATCGGTTCAATACCAACAGTTTGCAGCAAGCGGCGACGGGCTGGGGAAGCTGAAGCAAGTACAAAAGGTGGAATTTTCATGAGATTTCCGAAAAACTTGTTAATTAGTCATAAGACATAGGGTATGAGATATCGAGCATTGGTGATTACAGCACTTACCGAAGTTATGAGGTACACTGATTGCTCGAATTATCGTTGATCTGTGCTAATAGTCAGGTAAGAAAGTTCGTAGTAAGGACTTCAGTCCTTATTTTCTAAGCACGCTTTGTGCTTAAGTAGGTGGGTGAGAAAATTTATAACTATGTCATTGCGAACGCAACGAAGTGGAGTGAAGCAATCACAAGCTTTTCACCGCTTTTACTTTTCGTTACATAGTTATATTTATTTGTGTCTGCCTACTTACTACAAACTTTTCATTACTAGCTTGACAGACTACTAATAGCATCCCAAGTATCTGTACCTCATAGCAGCAGGAAGTGCTGTAAATTTCTTTTCTATCCCATTCCCAATTCCCAATTCCCAATTCCCCATTAATAAACAGAAAAAGAATTTATAACCTCATCAATCATTCCTTTAACTCTTGGCCAGCGTTTTTCAGGAATTGAGGCGTTGAGGGTAAAAACTTTACCACGACTAACAGCGACGCTAGCGATATTGTGCCGTTCCTGTTTATTGGGGAGTTTAACCTCATACTCTAAAAGGTAATATGTTTTACCGTCTACTTCTCGCTCTGCGGCATTGACTAATTCAGCCGAACGACCAGAGTCAGGAGGCGCAAGGGCAGCTTTTCCCAACTTATATCCTACTTCTGTTGGCGTTCCCAATTCTGACAAAGTTTTACCTTCTGGAACTGGGCTAATCACAACAGAAACATTTTCAGACACCTCAATCAAATCGTGGAAAACCACATCTGGCCCGTTAGCAACTTTAACTTGCAGCCAGCCGTTAGGATATAAAAACTGATAGCCATCACTAGAGTCTATAAAGCTTTTGAGTCCAGCCGCCGCCGCTACATCAGAATTACTTAGGCTAAAACTCAACACCAATAGCAAAATTAATACAATTCGTTTCCACATTTATACAGATTCCTTTGGGCTGGAGACAACACCAGGCTTGGATCATTTCTCGTTATTATTCTCCCACCAAGCGGGACGCTTCGGATGAGCCATTAGATGTTGACTAGATGTTGACAAATTCTCCCTGGTGTATGAACTTACTGATGACGCGGTGTGAAATTATCTCCCTTGCCTCTTCTTCAATCCATCTTTCTTGGCTAGAAACTCACTCAGAGTTGCTTCTGTATACACGATAGGATTTAGCGACTTTTGCAAGAGGTCTATTTTTGAGAAAATAGATTTTTTATTGACTTTACTATCATCTTATTTGGGCGAGAAAAGAGAGATAACCACTGATTGTCCCCAAATACGAAACTCAATTTTACGGTTATATTCTTGGCAAAATTTTCTATGTTTAAACTACTTAGACACATTAGTATTTTTCTCATTACCACCTGTTTGCTATTTGCTTGTCACGCTTGGGCACCAACCGAATTCAAACGTCCTCCCTTGAAAGTAGAATTTGGATCTTTTGTTGGGGAGTATCCAGGTATCATTGCTCAAGAAAAAGGATTTTTCAAAGCCCAAGGTGTAGATGTGGAAATAATTTATAAACTATACACCAAATTGGAACAAGCAAACTTCAGTGCAGGTAAGTATGACGGTATTTCATTATCTTTAGGAAGTTTTATCATCTTGAGTGCCACAAATCCAGATATACAAGGCGTGCTAGTTATAGATGAATCAACAGGAGCAGATGTGGTAGTCGCCCAATCACAAATTAAAACCGTCGCTGACTTGAAAGGGAAAAAATTAGGCGCAAATCTAGGCGGTTTTAGCGAAGTTTTCGTGACTGAGATGTTTAAAAGTGCCAACTTAACGAGCGATGATGTGAAGTTGGTTAAATTAGAAGCTTTAGAAATTCCTCAAGGACTGAAAAATAATGTTATTCAAGCCGGACACACTTGGGAACCTCATCTTTCTAAAGTTATTAAATTAGGAGGACATATCATATTTACCAGCAAACAAACCCCTGGCTTGATTGTAGATATGATTATTTTTCGCGGTGATACAGTCCGCCATCGCTCCGAAGACATTCGTGCATTTGTGCGAGGATGGCTGCAAGCCTCGGCCTACTGGAAGGCAAATGTTCAAGAAGGAAATGCGATCGTCAGCAAAGCGTTAAAAATTCCTACCAGTACACTTTCTTTAGATGGAGTAAACTTAACTAATTTAGGTGAAAATCAAAAATTATTTCAATCTAGTAACCCTAATTCCATTTACAAAACTGCCAAGATATATGCAGATTTTTTTATTCGTGCTGGAAACGTGACGCGCATTCCTGAGCTAAAAAGTTTGTTTAATTCTTCCTTCTTGAACCCTACTTCCTAATTTAATGCCATGCAGCACTCTCTTTTGGGCGGCATCCGGACAAAGTTGATCGCTTCATTTCTCATTGTTGCTTTGATTCCGTTGCTGTTATTGGCATTTATCAACAAACAGACAACTGAAAAAGCACTAACTGAGAACGCTCAACAAGCCCTATCTGCGGCGGCTAACGAAACCAGTAACAGAATAGATGCTTTTATTGATGCAAATCTCAATGCCGTGCGTGTAGAGGCGCTTTTACCAGGTTTGGCACGCTACCTCAGCCTCACTCCAAAACAGCGATATGACAGCCCCGAAATGCAATTGGCGATGGAAACATTAATCCGTCTCAGTCGCAAAGATATGCTGAATATTATCTCTTATGCTTTGCTCGACTTAAAGGGGAAAAATGTATTGGATACACGTACACTTGACATTAGCAAAGATGAATCAGTTCAAGATTATTTTAAGAAACCACTGCAAACTGAGTTATCTTTTGTTTCTAGCATGAAGCGATTGCCGAGAATTAGTGACCTTGTTACTCTCTGTTTTAGCAGTCCGGTTCGCAATGCCAAAGGAGATATATTAGGTGTATTGCGTGTATCATACAATGCTACTGTTGTTCAACAGTTAGTAAATCGAGAAACTGAACGGGCTGGAAAAAAATCTTTTGCTATTCTTTTAGATGAAAATAATATTTATCTAGCTCATAGTATTGCGCCAAAACTGCTTTTTAAATCCATTATACCTCTGCCTTTACATCTGGTAACTCAATTACAAAGGGAAGGGCGTTTGCCTAATTCTCCTATCAAGGAATTGGCAACTAATGAGCCAAAACTTAAGCAAGCATTGGATAATCAACAGCCATATTTAATTGCACATTTATCAGCAACAGGTAATCAGGTTAATCTGATTGCGATCGCTCGTTTAAAATATCAACCTTGGTCTGTGTTGTTTGCACAGCCTCTTGCTATTGCTTTATCACCTGTAGAAAAGCAAATTCGTGACGCAATGTTTCTATTTGCATTTATCGCTTCAGTAGTGACAATCATCGCTTTTGCTATTGGGCAACTGCTAACAAAGCCAATAATTTATCTTACCAATATAGTTTTCCAGTTTACCGCAGGTAACTTAGATATCCGCGCCAAAATTAGCTCACAAGACGAAATAGGCCAACTGGCGAAATCGTTTAACAACATGGCACTTCAGTTACAAACATCTTTGGAAACTTTGGAACAACGGGTACAAGAGAGAACAGCAGAGTTAGTAATTGCGAAAGAAAAAGTAGAAGATGCAAATCACAAACTAGAACAACTGGTAAATCTAGATGGTTTGACTCAGGTGGCTAACCGTCGCTGCTTCAATGGACGACTACAAGCAGAATGGAAATGCCTTGCACGAGAACAACAACCCCTATCACTGATTTTATGTGATGTTGATAAATTCAAACTTTACAACGACTACTATGGTCATCTTGGAGGCGATGATTGTCTAATTACGATCGCGCAAACAATGCAACAGATAGTTCATCGTCCTGCTGATTTAGTAGCGCGTTACGGCGGAGAAGAATTTTCAGTCCTCCTCCCCAATACTGACTTACTAGGAGCGATCAAAGTAGCAGAAAGTATTCAACAAGCAATTCACGAGCGAGCCATTCCCCATGCACAGTCTGATATTAAGGATATTGTCACACTTAGTTTAGGTATTACTTCTATCATCCCCAATTGCAACATCAAGCCAGATACGCTCATCGCTTCAGCCGATAAAGCACTATACAATGCCAAAGAAAAAGGGCGCGATCGCTATTGTACTGATTAGATGTATCAAAAATCGTCTGTTTGATTTGGAACCATTACAGTTCAATGGTCTTATGACGGCATAGTTGCACATCACATTAATTACTATCGAGGACACAAAAAACCCCGACTTAATAGCCGAGGTAGATGGGAGAAGTCCAAATGTCGATGAGATATAGCGATACCGAAATCTGTTTTTCTTAGCTAACACCAGTTAGATAGTTAAGCTTGGGCTTTGCTAAGTTATGTAAATAAATATAACAACTATATTACAAGTAGTCAAGTAGACTTGACAAAAAAAGACTGATAACATTCATAAGAACTACTTATCAGGGACGGTGTGGGATTATTTTTGGAGATGTAGTAAGTAAAATAGGGAAAATAAAATGGGTTACTGGCTAAGATAGTGGGATGAAAATGAGAACTGCTCTGCTTTAGAGGTAGAAAAACTGAGTGATTAGCTGCATAAATCAAGGTAGTCGGAATTAACCCAGAGATTTGAGAAGCTAGCTACTAGATCGCTAAAGTCTTTACAATTCCTTTGTTAGCTCAAAAAGTATTTCTCGACCTATGACGAATCAAGCTCCTATCCCGGTTATTGTCAACGGTGCTGCTGGTAAAATGGGCCGTGAGGTGATTAAGGCGGTGGCACAAGCGCCTGACTTAAACCTAGTGGGTGCAATTGACCACAGTTTGGAACATCAAGATAAAGACGCTGGAGAGTTGGCGGGTTTAAGCGAACCCCTAGAAGTGCCAATTACCAATCAATTAGAACCAATGTTAGGGTATGTGGCTGGTGACAGACACTCTCCTCCAGGGGTGATTGTAGACTTTACTCACCCAGATTCAGTTTATGACAATATTCGTAGTGCGATCGCTTACGGTATTCGTCCAGTTGTCGGCACTACTGGGTTAAGTCCAGAACAAATTCAAGATTTGGCAGACTTTGCCGACAAAGCTAGCACAGGTTGTCTAATTATTCCGAACTTCTCCATTGGCATGGTACTGTTGCAACAAGCTGCGATCGCAGCCTCAAAATATTTTGACCACGTAGAAATTATCGAACTGCATCACAACCAAAAAGCTGATGCTCCCAGTGGTACTGCCATTCAAACGGCGCAGTTACTAGGAGAATTGGGTAAAACTTTTAACCCTGCTCTTGTAGAAGAAACGGAGAAATTAGCAGGAGCGAGGGGAAGTGTAGCAGATGAAGGGATTAGAATCCATAGCGTGCGCTTGCCAGGATTGATTGCCCATCAGGAAGTTATTTTTGGCGCAGCCGGACAGATTTATACTTTACGACATGATACGAGCGATCGCGCTTGCTATATGCCAGGAGTGCTACTAGCGATTCGTAAAGTCTTAGCGCTAAAGTCGTTAGTATATGGATTAGAAAAGATACTTTAAACATCACTATTCAGCATTCATCACTCAGCACTCATGTTAGTACCACTGACTCGCCAGAAGTTTGAACAAGTTATCCCCCTGATTGCCACTGGTTTGCAGTACAAGTACTACTGGGGGAAATTCTCAAATTTTTTGCAACGGCTGTTAATTTCGGTAGTTGCCGTAGTTGCCATCTTGCTTTTAACAGTCGTTTTTAGGCTTCCTTTTGCTTCAATAGTATTTGTGCTGGGCATAGTTAGCGCTTTTTTTTGGTTGTGGTATCCAGTGTTTCAAGCAAGTATGCGGAATTTGCAATGCCGCCGTTATAAGTATGGCGGCTTTTTCCGTGGTCGAGTTCTAGATTGGTGGATTACAGACCAATTGATGGGTAAAACCGAAACAGTCAACAACAAAGGCGAATTGGTGATTGTGGAAAACCGAGAAAAACAGATTAACTTAGAGGTGGGTGATGAAACAGGGTTTAGCATTGAATTTGTAGCACCATTACGTCCTGCCCACAAAGTTATTACTCGCGGTCAAATTGCCGAAATGGTAGTGCTGTCAAATCGCGCAGATTTGAGCAGCATTGAACAATTCAGCGATATATACATTCCCAGTCGTGATTTGTGGATTAGCGATTATCCTTATCTGCGGCGGGATTTCTTTAATGAAGTCGGTCGCCGCTTGCGTGAAGACCAACAACAAAAGCCGCGTCGCCGGCGGCGGAGAGTAGAGGAGTAAAGCCCGGATTTCTCACCAATGCTCAAAGCCTGTGCTTGTGCAGGGGAGCAGGGGAGCAGGGGAGCAGGGGAGCAGGGG
>NZ_NOLK01000369.1:0-1675 GCF_002245985.1 Nostoc sp. 'Peltigera membranacea cyanobiont' 232 | reverse complement strand
GAATGGCACTAAGAAAAGCTCTAAGCTATGCGGAATAGGCACTACAGATTTTAAAGCTATTGAACAGTGAAGGTTCAGGGATGGGATAGGCAATTGTCCTTGATGTAATACTGCGATCGCCATTGAGAAGAGTGGGTACGCCATCGCTGTGCCTGACAAAGACAGTGGAGTTAGATGTACTGATTGTCCAAAAAATTTTTTTAGGTAGGAAAAGCTTACTCGTTCATGAAATACTTTCCTTGATACGAGCAAGCCAACATCATAAATACTACTGTGACACTACGAGTACAAATTCTCAAGGATAAATTTAGTCAAAGTTTGGGACTACCGTTTAAAGAACTATTACCAGAGTCTGTGATAAGACTTGCAATCTCAGAGCTAAAAATTAAATACAAAAAGCGGTTATTTGACCCATTAATAACTTTATGGGCATTTTTATCACAAGTGCTGGATACTGATAAAACTTGTAATAATGCTGTGAGTAAAATAATTGCACATCTAGCTGGTGAAGAAGTAGAAGTCCCTTCAACAGATACGAGTGGTTACTGCCAAGCTAGGGCGAGACTTCCAGAGAAATTATTAGAAAAACTTTTCAATTCCTCGGCACAAAACCTAGAAGCGAAAGTGACCCAAGAACATTTATGGTGTGGTCGTAATGTAAAAGTAATAGATGGTTCAACTGTCTCCATGCCAGATACCGTAGAGAACCAAAAACAATACCCTCAACCTAGTACCCAAAAAGAGGGATGTGGATTTCCAATTGCCAAAATTGGAGTGATATTCAGTTTGGCGACAGGAGCCGCCGTTGCTTTGTGCATAGACGTTTTGAACACTCATGATATTAAACTAGCTCGGAGGTTGTACAGTTTTCTCAAACCAAATGATGTACTTTTAGGAGATAGAGCCTTTTGTGCTTATGCCGATATGGTTTCTATTGCCAAGCTTGGTTGTGATGCTGTGTTTCGTAAGCATCAATCTCGGACAACAACTATGCGAAAAGGTAAAATTGTTGGCGATTGTGACAAGTTGGTTACTTGGTATAAACCTAAAAGATGCTCAAAAGGGTTGAGCAAAGATGAATTTGATGCTCTACCTCCTTCCATAACTGTACGGGAAGTTTACTATTACATTGTTATCCCTGGTTTTCGCACTCAACAAATCAGCTTAATTACTACTCTTTTAGATAAATCTTCTTATTCTACTCTTGAAATTGTTGGTCTTTACGGTAAACGTTGGGATGTTGAGCTAGATTTAAGACATATAAAAACTACCTTGGGTATGGATGTTCTACGATGTAAAACACCTTCAATGGTACGTAAAGAAATTTTCGTTTTTTTGCTGGCTTACAATTTACTTCGTAGTTTGATGTGGTCGGCTGGAACTACTTACACCACTCCTCCATTACGCCTATCGTTGCAAGGTACTCGCCACCATTTAATTAACTTTATTCCCAAATTATCAGCTGCTTCTGATCAAAGACGTTTTCGACTTTATCACACTTTGCTAAAAGTTATTGCTCATAAGACTGTTCCAGAACGCCCAGGTCGTAATGAACCACGAGTCCGTAAACGTCGCCCAAAAATTTACCCCTTGATGACGAAACCCCGGCATGAATTACGCAAGCAATTGCAAACTGCTTAAACCGCAAGGGTTTCGGCTTTTCTTAGTGCCATTC
>NZ_NOLK01000368.1:0-1681 GCF_002245985.1 Nostoc sp. 'Peltigera membranacea cyanobiont' 232 | reverse complement strand
CAGTAACACGACCACGTAAAGACCCATCAGTTGCTGTTTAATACCTAAGATTATTCATACTTTTGCTAAGTCTCTGATTAACTCAGCCCTGCTGGGTCTTTTTGCATGGCTTAGTCTAAACTCCAGTAGTAATATTGCAGTGACGAAGATATGTTAGCTGGTGCAGCACTACGTAAAACAGGTTCTAGTTGGGAATTTGCATCAGAAGCAGCATTAGAAGATTTTGTTTGGGATAACCTACAGCAATTATCAGGCTTAAAACCTTTAAAACGACAGTATGCTGTTAAGGGCGAAATCTGCGATATCTTAGCACTTAACGACACGAGACAATTAGTAATTTTAGAACTCAAAAATACTGAAGATAGATATATAGTCCAGCAATTAACTCGCTACTACGATAACTTACTAGACGAAAAACCATTTCAAGAGCAAATTGATTACAGTCAGCCTGTCCGGTTAATTGCGATCGCACCCTCATTTCACAGACATAATTTGATTGACCGCAAACACACAAAGTTGATAGTTGATTTTTTGCAGGTTTCTGTTGCTCAGATTAATCAAAATTTTCACTTACAACTGCAAGATATTGATACTAATCAAACTTGGTCAATTCCGATTCCCTATCAGGAACTTGACATTAGCAGTACATCAAGCAATATTCCAGAACCACCGCAATTACTTTTAGATTGGCTTGGTGCTTGCACTGGAGAAGAACAACAAGCAATTCTCAAACTTAGAGAGAAAATTATTAGTTTTGATGGGCGAATCAAAGAAGAATTTGAAGGTAAAAATACTATTAGATATGGCAGAGGTAAAGCTAAACCAGTAGCCGAACTATACTATCAAAGAAAGATTAATAAACCAGTCATATTTCTATGGCTCCCTACTCCAAGCTCATTATTATTTACACAAAGAAGACAAGTGATTGGCAGAATGAGGCTGTGGATGGATGGTGCTGTTGTAACCTATGCTGGTCATGTACCAGAGGGGTTTGGACGGATGAGACTGCAATCTGAATGGGATGCCATGCCACGAGAAAAAAGACCTAGAAATTTGTATTGGAGCCTTTCTTATAAATCATTTTCTCCTGTGGTGATTAACACTTATAAGGAGTTAATTCAAAATCCTGATTCCCTAGAATCATTAGCAGATTTAGCACTTGAAAAGTGGTTAGCAAGAATATAAATTATTCAGATTTAGTCATCTGGAAATTGCCAAGATGAAATACTTTCTACATCTTTACTACTGCATTGAATACAAGTAACATCAAATGCTGAATCCATCCACTCATAATCGCAAGCACGACAATGACAGAAAATATTATTACGGTTGGCATCTTTTATACCCTGATGCCATTGCTGTAGTTGGTCAGGATTTTGAAAAGGTAAATTATCAGACATTTTAATCACCACGAAACACCCTACTTAAACGGCTGCCCCCACCGCTCCCAATTTTCCTTGTTGAACGGCGATCGCCACTTTTGAATCAGGCTCAACTCTAGCGCCTGCCGTGCGCGTCGTTCAACTGGAGCATCCCACCAAAAACCAATATTAACGCTCTTTTATGTCTCTGGTGAGAGAAAAATGCTCTGATTTGCTGAGATTTTTGAAACTCCTTGAAGGCTGTGAAGAATGCAGACGCTGCTATGTCGGAAATATTGGGATTTATCAAATATATCTGT
>NZ_NOLK01000367.1:0-1730 GCF_002245985.1 Nostoc sp. 'Peltigera membranacea cyanobiont' 232 | reverse complement strand
CCGAATGGCACTAAGAAAAGCTCTAAGCTGTGCGGGATAAGCGCTACAGATTTTAAAGCTATTGAACAGTGAATGAAGGTCTTGGATGGAACAAGTGAAAGTCCAGGATGCAATAGCTGCGATCGCAGAATGAACGTTGAGAGTGCGCTTTGTTCCTGGTCAACTGCGCTGTTGCGATCGCCACCGCCTCACGGGTGGTACGCCATCGCTGTGCCTGGCAGAGACAGTGGAATCAGATGTAAGTAGGTGGGCGTAAATATTTGTCGTTGAGATAAGGCAGGAGGCAGGAGGGAAGAGGGTTTTAACCTCATTTATGTTTCTTTACATAGTTTGGTTTTATTCTGCCGACCTACTTACGGTTTGCCCAAAATTTCTTTTAGATAGGAAAAGCTTACTCGTTCATGAAATACTTTCAAAAAGACGAGCAAGCAAATATAACTATTACTACTGTGACACTGCGAGTACAAATCCTCAAGGATAAATTTAGTCAGAGTTTGGGATTGCCTTTTAAAGAGCTATTACCATCTTCTGTAATTGAGCAAGCTCTTGAGGAGCTAAAAATTAGATATTATCGACGATTGTTTGACCCAATAGTTACGATTTGGGCGTTTTTATCTCAGGTTCTGGATACTGATAAAAGTTGCCATAATACAGTAAGTCAGGTCATTTCTTATTTGGCTGGGCAAGAAGAAGAACTTCCATCAACTGATACAAGTGCTTATTGTCAAGCTCGGTCGAGATTACCAGAAACATTATTAGAAAAACTTTTTCGTGAGACTGGACAAAACTTAGAGCAAAAAGTGACAACAGAATATTTATGGTGTGGAAGAAATGTGAAAGTAATAGATGGGTCTACGGTATCGATGCCAGACACTCTAGAAAACCAAAAAGCATACCCTCAACCCTCTACTCAAGCATCTGGATGTGGATTCCCAATTGCAAAAATTGGTGTGATATTCAGTTTAGCTACTGGAGCTGCTATTGCAATCTGCATAGATGTTTTGAATACACATGATATTAAATTAGCTAGAAATTTATATAAGTTTCTTAATCCATTGGATATCCTTTTGGGAGATAGAGCATTTTGCGCTTATGCTGATTTGATTTCTATTAAAAATCTAAATTGTGATGCAGTTTTTAGGAAACACCAAGCCCGAAAAACCACAATGCGAAAAGGTAAAATAATTGGGTCAAGTGATAAGTTAGTAACTTGGTATAAACCTAAGAGATGCCCACAGGGATTGAGTAAAGATGAATTTAATGCTTTACCCTCAACCATAACTGTACGAGAGATATATTATTATATTGTTGTTCCTGGCTTTCGCACTGAACGAGTTAGCTTAATTACTACTCTCTTAGATACAACAGCTTATTCTACTCTAGATATTGTTGGGCTTTATGGTCAACGTTGGGACGTTGAACTAGATTTAAGACATCTTAAAACTACTCTGGGAATGGATATTTTGCGCTGTAAAACTCCCTCAATGGTACGTAAAGAAATTTACGTTTATTTGCTAGCTTACAATCTACTTCGCGGTTTGATGTGGTCGGCAGGTACTAGTTACACTACTCCTCCGTTACGCCTATCACTGCAAGGTACTCGCCATCATTTAAATAACTTTATTCCCGAATTATTAGCCGCAACTTCAACAAAACGTCTTAAAATTTATCGTACTTTACTAAAAGTTATCGCTCACAAGGCTGTTCCTGACCGTCCTGCTAGAAACGAA
>NZ_NOLK01000366.1:0-1755 GCF_002245985.1 Nostoc sp. 'Peltigera membranacea cyanobiont' 232 | reverse complement strand
AATGAACCACGAGTCCGTAAACGTCGCCCAAAAATTTACCCCTTGATGACGAAACCCCGGCATGAATTACGCAAGCAATTGCAAACTGCTTAAACCGCAAGGGTTTCGGCTTTTCTTAGTGCCATTCGCTCTGGGGTATTGATAACTTCTTTATCAATGCCTGCCGTTGCCTTGCCCTGATTGGTCTGGGTAATACGTCGAACTGACAATAGTAGATTGGCGTAGCTCTTTTGCATCAACTTCTGTAAGCTTCTTAACTTACGGAACTCACCAAGCTTTCTCGCACGAAAGATTCTTTGACGTAGGTTTCTAACAGTTTTGTTAACTACTCTCCAGTTAATCTGGTTCCAGTTCTCTAGCTGTTTCTTCAGTCCGTTTGTTGCCATTACTGACACCATCTAACTTATCCTTGGATTTGATTCCCTTGATTGGTTTCTTTCGTATAAGACCCAGAAGAAGTTTGCTTTCCTTTCGGTCAGGAGTGATGTTACAACCCCTATCGAATCCATTACAGACCCGCATTCGCTTTTTCTTCCATCCTTTACCCTCCAAAGAATTCGGTCTTTGTTGCCTCGGACTTACTAAGAGTATTCGACCTCTCTTAGACTCTGTAGGGCTTACCCTGTTGTACCGTTTAGTTGTCTGTTTTCCTTTAGGTGGTATCTATCCTGCGATGGGATTTTTGTTCATACGATTGACAGAAAAGTGAGCCGTCAGTCCACCCATTTACCTTTTTGGTCAGTGTCTATCAGCCTTATTTGACACCTTTTCGTATAACGCAGTTTAAGCGATACTTTACTTATGTTCACCATTGGGAAACTCCCCTTTGCTCCCTAACCAACTTAGGCTGCCAGTTTGGGTTACTTTCGTGGTCTGCACTCCATCCTTTTAATTACTTAATGAGGATGTGACCGGACTAATGTTAGTCTTTTACGCAGGGGTAGAGGGTATGACTCCTCTAGGGAAGTGGGCTTCCCATACTAAACGACCATTTCAGGTCGCGCTACTAAGCAACGAATCGCACATCTTCGTGTAACAGGGTGTGGTCACTTTGGGCTAGAGCCGCACTGCCCCAAAAGAATTGAACGTCTTTTAAGTCCAGGCGAGAACCTTCTACATACCGCACCCAGCAGCCATCTTTTGAGATGGTTTCGTGGTGCATGATATTGCGGTTGCGAACAAGTGAATATGCGGCAGGCATCATGATCGAAAAATCACCGATGATTGCCTTCCCATACCCTGCACCTGAGTCTTTTCCGGCGATAAGCTCAGTTAGCCCGGATTTGGCTAACAAGTCTGCTTGAACGAGCCAATTTTTGGCATTGGAATATGTCGTTGTCATGGTTCAGATGATTGTTAAAGTCTTGATTTTTCTGGCTTGGGGTTGATTTATAGCTAAATCTAGACAAATCCAGATATCCAGTTAGGGGCAAGCCAAAGCATCACTTTCTGGCTTCTGTTGCCTTTGTTGGGTGACTGGTTTTGGCTTGCTGTTAATGCTATGATAACACTATAGAGTTAAAACAACAAACTACTATAACTCTATAACTCTTTATCTCTCTAGCGGATTACCTCTAAAGGTGTCAATCTAGAGTTAAAGTGATATGGAGTTTTAACACTTGACTGACGAGGAAAAACCAGTAAGAGTCTCAATTTACCTGAGCGAGGATGTGAGGGCGAGATTTAAATCTGCTTGTGCATTACACAAGAAAAGTATGAATGAAGTTTTAGTAGACTTCATTGAGGAGTACCTAG
>NZ_NOLK01000365.1:0-1767 GCF_002245985.1 Nostoc sp. 'Peltigera membranacea cyanobiont' 232 | reverse complement strand
TTGACCGTTACGAATGGGCAGACACCAGTAAAGAGAAAGGTTACGACAAGAGTTTTAGGCAATGGCATCGCCTCCCCGATGGCACACCAGAGATGAAAAAAGGTGATCAACCTTGGGGGGCATATCGCATTGATGAAGCGATCGCCGCCGCCAAATCTGTACAAGGAACCCCGGCACTACTCCAACACGAAGGGGAGGGGTGCGTAGAAGTTGGTCGGTCACATGGTCTTGCTGGGATTACGTTTCAGGGCAGTGGATGGGATAAAAAAACCATCACCCCAGAATATCAACTCCTGAAGGAATCAGGCATAGGATTAATTGTTTTTCTGCATGATGCCGATGACACTGGGCTGAAAAAACTCCAGACCTGCCAAGAGTGTGCCGCAGAGGTGGGAATCGCATTGATCGGAATTAATCCTCACGACATCTGCCCTGGACTAACATATAAGTCATCCGATATTAAGGAAGTCTTGGGACAGATGGATGTAATAGAGTTTATCCACAAGTTAGAAAAGGAGATTCATGCAGCCGTAGCAGCGCGTGAGCAACAGGTAGAAGGAATTAATGCTGGAGATCGTTCAAATGATGACGATCCAGTTGTTAGTTTTATTCAGATTGCCTTTAAAACTCTCTATGGGGATAAGAGTTGGATTTGCGCTGCGGATAGACTCTACTGGCATACTGGCAACCACTATAAACACTCCCCTGACTCTAGAGAAACTAAGCGAATAACTGACTTCTGTAACTCTTTTGCAGTTGAAAATGAGCAAGGTAAAAAATCCTATCCTTACGCTTCACCTAGTTCGGTTAAGAAGGTTCTAGAGTGGGCGAAAATGCGAACGGGAATTGAAGCAGAATTACTCAATCCGCCAGGGATTAACTGCACTAATGGGATAGTTAGACCTGTTTTGATAGGTAATAAGGTTATTCCACGGCTAGACCCTCATACCCCCGAAGATTACTTTATTTATGAACCGTTGATTGAGTACAATCCCTCGGCTGATACTACAGATTGCGACCGATTACTTGAGTGTTTGGACAAACCGCAACGAGAAATTCTTTTGAGGAATCTTGCCGCTTCGATTGACCTTCAAACTGTTAGGAAGCTCAGAGGAAGAGAGGTAAAAGCAATTCTAGCAGTTGGGCTTGGGTCTAATGGTAAAGATGCTCTGCGCGAATGTGTATCAATCATTTACGGCGAAAATGGACTAACTTCTGTCTCTTTAGCAGACTTCCAATTGTACGACGAAGGCAGGAAGTTTAATCTAGCTCCGTTGATGCACAGCCGAGTGAATTGGGCTTCTGAGAATCCGCAAACATCTAGGATTGATAAAATCCAAAGTTTAAAGTTGTTTGTAACAGGGAACAAGTTGCATTGTGAACGGAAGGGTAAAGACCATATTGAGTTTACCCCTGAAGCCATAGGTCTTTTTAACTTAAATGAAACGCCAGTACTCCAAGGAGTAATGAAAGCAATTCAAGATAGGATTGCAGTTTTGGAGTTCAAGAAAACCTTTGAAAAAAATCCTGACCCTAACAACCCAAATGAATTACTAGCTGACCCACGCTTTGCTTACGACAAAGAATTTATCAGAACGCATGTTGCCCCAGCATTCCTAAATAAAATGCTGAAAGCTCTCAACGACCTGATTTCAGAAGGCATTGATTACGAATGTACAACTGATGCTTTCTACAACCTTCAGAAAGAAAATAATCACCTATTTGACTTCATAGAAGCCGCAAACATAGGCTATGTCCCTGATAAGG
>NZ_NOLK01000364.1:0-1767 GCF_002245985.1 Nostoc sp. 'Peltigera membranacea cyanobiont' 232 | reverse complement strand
TTGACCGTTACGAATGGGCAGACACCAGTAAAGAGAAAGGTTACGACAAGAGTTTTAGGCAATGGCATCGCCTCCCCGATGGCACACCAGAGATGAAAAAAGGTGATCAACCTTGGGGGGCATATCGTCTTGATGAAGCGCTAGCCGCCGCCAAAACTGTGGCAGGAACCCCGGCGCTACTCCAGCATGAAGGTGAGGGATGCGTAGAAGTTGGTCGCTCACATGGTCTTGCTGGAATTACGTTTCAGGGCAGTGGATGGGATAAGAAAACCATCACCCCAGAATATCAACTCCTCAAAGATTCCGGCATAGGATTAATCATTTTTCTGCACGATGCCGATGACACTGGCTTAAAGAAACTCCAGACCTGCCAGGATTGTGCAGCCGAGGTGGGAATCGCCTTGATCGGAATCAACCCTCACGACATCTGCCCCGGTTTACCATATAAATCATCAGATATTAAAGAAATCTTGGGGCAGATGGAAGTACCAGAGTTTATCCGCAGGTTAGAGGAGCAGATCCACGCGGCCGTGGCAGAGCGATCGCAACTGGCAAAGCTGCAAAATCTTGACGATCCTTTAAATGATCTTGATCCAGTTGTCAGCTTTATTCAAATTGCCTTCAAAACTCTCTATGGAGACAAGAATTGGATTTGCGCTACGGATCAGCTCTACTGGCATACTGGCAACCACTATGAACACTCTCCAGACTCTAGAGAAATTAAGCGTATCACCGACTTTTGCAACTCTTTTGCAGTTGAAAATGAGCAAGGTAAAAAATCTTATCCTCACGCTTCACCCAGTTCGGTTAAGAAGGTTCTAGAGTGGGCGAAAATGCGAACAGGGATTGAGGCAGAATTACTCAATCCACCAGGGATTAACTGCACTAATGGGATAGTTAGACCCGTTTGGATAGGTAATAAGGTTATTCCACGGCTAGACCCTCATACCCCCGAAGATTACTTTATTTATGAACCGTTGATTGAGTACAATCCAAACGCTGATACTACAGATTGCGACCGCTTACTTTCATGTTTGGATAGACCCCAGCAAGAAATCCTTTTAAGAAATCTTGCCGCTTCGATTGACCTTCAAACTGTTAGGAAGCTCAGAGGAAGAGAGGTAAAAGCAATTCTAGCAGTTGGGCTTGGGTCTAATGGTAAAGATGCTCTGCGCGAATGTGTATCCATTATTTACGGCGAAAATGGACTAACTTCTGTCTCTTTAGCAGACTTCCAATTGTACGACGAAGGCAGGAAGTTTAATCTAGCTCCGTTGATGCACAGCCGAGTGAATTGGGCTTCTGAGAATCCGCAAACATCTAGGATTGATAAAATCCAAAGTTTAAAGTTGTTTGTCACTGGTAACAAGTTGCATTGTGAACGGAAGGGTAAAGACCATATTGAGTTTACCCCTGAAGCCATAGGTCTTTTTAACTTAAATGAAACGCCAGCACTCCAAGGGGTAATGAAAGCAATTCAAGACAGGATTGCAGTTTTGGAGTTCAAGAAAACCTTTGAAAAAAATCCAGATCCTAACAATCCAAATGAGTTGCAGGCTGACCCAAGATTTGCTTATGACAAGGAATTTATCAGAACGAAAGTAGCCCCAGCATTCCTAAATAAAATGCTTCAAGCACTAAACGACCTGATTTCAGAAGGCATTGATTACGAATGTACAACTGATGCTTTCTACAACCTTCAGAAAGAAAATAATCACCTATTTGACTTCATAGAAGCCGCAAACATAGGCTATGTCCCTGATAAGG
>NZ_NOLK01000363.1:0-1772 GCF_002245985.1 Nostoc sp. 'Peltigera membranacea cyanobiont' 232 | reverse complement strand
AGGTTTATCTATCAGTTATCAGATTGTTACTCAAAAACATCAAGGAAAATTGCAGTGTAATTCCACTTTGGGTAAAGGTACAGAATTTGTGATGGCAATTCCATTAAACCAGCAAAGGCAGCAAGCTACCTAATTGGGGGCAAAAGTAGCGTTTTCAAAAAAGTATAACTCCAGATTAGAAGCAAGTTTCACCTACGCTGTTGCTATGTTCATCCGATGTTGACTGTTGCTGACTATAGCCAAACCACCCCGGCTACGCCGTCGCAGTAATTCAGCAAACACTGATATAATTCAGCTACGCTGTTATCGTTCTTTATCCCACCCGAAATCACCCGAAACCGTCCTCCCAGCTACGCTGTTGTCCCCTCGCCCCCAGTCTCTCGTTGTGTCCCCGTACCTCCGTAGCACTTGACACCTCGCTTCCCCCGAAAATGGGCTAGAAGCAAGCCATGCCTACCCCTTCGGGGTGTCGTCGCTACGCTCGACTCGGCAGGCTTGCCAAAGGGGGAAGTATCCCACCTTTGGAAACCCCCTCAAAAACTGCATTTTGTTTGGTTTGACTTATGCCCAAAGCTTCTTCTCAGTCACTCGTCCGTACCAAAATGTTGCAAGTGCGATTCAGCCCGATTGAATACGAGATGATTCGCTCCAAAGCGGAAGATACGAGCATGAGTTTGGCAGAATTAACAAGACGTTGTATATTACTGCGACCAATCCCACCACCACCGCCGCGACTGGGCAGAGTTACACTAGACACATACCTGGAACTGTCGCGCATCGGCAACAACATCAACCAACTGGCTAAAGCCACCAACACAGCCATCAAAATGCAGTTGCCACCGCCAGCATCACTAGAACTTCTACAAGAGTTACTAGAACTGCTACGACACTGCCAACAGGAAATAGCCAATACCTTCATCGAAGAATCAGACGAGGAAACAGATGATTGGCAACCAGACTAAAGGGCGAGGATTCCGTGGACTGCTGAATTATTTGGAGTCTCAGAAAGATGCCAAACTCATTGGTGGCAACATGGGCGGTAATAACGCCCGTGCCCTGGCCAGAGAATTCAAAATCTCTCGACAACTAAACCCAGAAGCTGACCGAGTAGTGTACCACGCATCATTATCACTACCAGACAACGAGCGACTAGACGAACTAACCTGGAACGAACTTGCTAACCGCTATCTCGAAGAGATGGGATTTGACAGCAACCAGTACGTAGTCTACAGACACAGCAACACAGAACACGACCATATACATATCTGCGCCAGCCGCATTCGGTTAGATAACGGGAAGATTGTACATGATAGCTGGGATTACAAGCGTAGCGAAACCATTATTCGGCAGCTAGAACGAGATTACGGCTTACAACAAACCCAGAGTAGCCATGAAAAATTATCGCGTAATCCTAGTATTGGACAACAAAAACGCCTAGAAAGAGAACACTCTGAATATATCAACGGTGAGCGCCTTACACCACAAGAACGCCCCATTAAACAACAACTCCAGGAACTAATCGACCGCGCCATAGTAGATAAACCGACTATGCCGCAACTGGTTGAGCGATTGCAATTACAAGGTGTAGAAGTTCGTCACGGATTAACACGCAACGGTAAAAGTAAGGGCATCTCGTACTCGTGGAAGGGAGCAATGCGATTTTGTGAGGTCGGACAAAAAAAGTGCGATCGCTAAAAATTATATTTAAGTACGGAGTTATTTTATTTACAAATAAAATACTGCTTTGCACGAAAATTCATCTTGATGAGATA
>NZ_NOLK01000362.1:0-1798 GCF_002245985.1 Nostoc sp. 'Peltigera membranacea cyanobiont' 232 | reverse complement strand
GGGTATTGGGTATTGGGTATTCCTCTCGTTTATCCCATTTTCCTTTTCCCCAGTCCCCAGTCCCAATCCCCGTTCCCGGAATTCAACTCGGCAACATTTTTGTGGGAATTCAGCCAGCAAGGGGTTATGATAATGACCCCAGTTTGAATTATCATGCGCCGGATTTAGAACCAACTCATGCTTATTTAGCTTTCTACTATTGGGTAAGAGAATGTTTTGGTGCTGATGCTGTAGTTCATGTAGGGAAACACGGAAATCTAGAATGGCTACCCGGTAAAAGCGTGGCTTTATCCAGTAATTGTTATCCAGAAGTGGCTTTGGGCGCACTTCCCCACCTGTACCCGTTTATTGTCAACGATCCTGGTGAAGGTTCTCAAGCCAAACGTCGCGCTCAAGCGGTGATTATAGATCACCTAACGCCGCCAATGACTCGTGCTGAACTCTACGGTTCTTTGCAACAGTTAGAAAATTTAATTGATGAGTATTATGAAGCGGACAGTTTAGATCCTTCGCGTTTACCAGTCATTCGCGATCGCATCCACGAACTGGTAATCAAAGAAAATCTCCATCTAGATTTAGGAATCTCAAATGAAACAGAAATTTTTAATTCTGTTGGCGCAGCGTTAGCGAGTTCGGGAGCGTCATCTTTAATTTTGAATTCTATCGGTGGCTATCTGTGTGAATTGAAAGAAGCCCAAATCCGCGACGGGTTGCACATTTTTGGGCAATGTCCCCAAGGAAGGCAGCTACGAGATTTGATCGTAGCGATCGCTCGCATCCCCAATCGCCATTCTTCAGGGATTACCCGCGCTATAGCTCAAGATTGGGGTTTAGATTTCGATCCCCTCACAGCCGATTTGTCAATGCCCAGTGGTGAATATTCAATAGTCAATGGCACAAAATGCCGTACCCTCGGTGATATCGTCGAAGTCCTAGAAGAACACGCCGCCCTCTTAGTAGAACAAATAATAAATCAGGATTCAGAATTTAGAATTCAGAATTCTTGTAGAGACGCGATTCATCGCGTCTGTGCTGGGGGGGGAGACGCAATGAATCGCGTCTCTACCTGGATACGCGATCGCCTCCTTCCAGCTTTACAACAAACCGATCGAGAAATCACCCACTTATTACACGGACTTGATGGGGGTTACGTTCCAAGTGCCCCATCTGGCGCACCCACACGCGGCCGCCCAGAAGTTCTACCAACAGGGAGAAACTTTTATTCTGTCGATATTCGCGCCATTCCCACAGAGACAGCTTGGGATATCGGGAGAAAAGCTGCTGAAACCCTGGTTGAATATTACACTCAAGAGCATGGTGAATATCCCAAAACACTAGGTTTATCATTGTGGGGAACAGCCACGATGAGAACAGGCGGTGATGATATTGCCGAAGCCTTAGCTTTACTCGGAGTCCAGCCTGTGTGGGATGGTGCAGCACGGCGAGTAGTGGATTTTGAAATTTTGCCCTTAGCCATTTTGGGACGGCCCCGTGTAGATGTCACCTTGCGAATTTCGGGATTCTTCCGCGATGCTTTTCCTAACTTAATTGACTTATTCGATCGAGCGGTATCAGCAGTAGCAGATTTAGATGAACCGCCAGAACAAAATCCCTTAGCAGATGCAGTTCGCCAAGAGACTGAATTGTGGACAAGCCAAGGATTAACTATACAAGAAGCCGTGGTGCGATCGCGTTATCGGATCTTTGGTTCTCGCCCAGGTGCTTACGGCGCAGGACTCCAAGGTTTAATCGAATCGCAAAACTGGACAGACGACGAAGATTTAGCCCGCGCCTACAT
>NZ_NOLK01000361.1:0-1923 GCF_002245985.1 Nostoc sp. 'Peltigera membranacea cyanobiont' 232 | reverse complement strand
CTAAGATTCCGCCGCCTTGATGACCGGGGTAGATAGCCTTAGCGATCGCACCAGCAATTAGACCTAAAACAATCCAAGCAAGAATATTCATTGTTTTAATTCGATAGACGTTTTTGACTTACAAATAAACAATAGCAATCCCAACATGGGCAAGCGCTTTTGAAGGAGTCAACAAACTTTTTTTAGTACGTCCGCCTGCACTTGCCAATGTGAAGAGGCAAATTGCCCCGGCGCTGAATGCTGCAAAACTTGCAGGTGTTGAGCATATCGTTTTTGTTTCACTTTTAGGAGCCGAGCGCAACCGATTTGTACCGCACGCCAAGATTGAGCGCTACATCGAGCAATTGGGCATTCCTGCCACGTTTTTACGCGCTAGCTTTTTTATGCAAAATCTTAACACCGTACACCGAGAGGATATCAAAACCCGTGGCGAATTGTTTATGCCAGCGGGGAATGGTAAAACCAGTTTTATTGATGTGCGTGATATTGCTGCTGTTGCGGTACGTGCTTTGGTTGAAGATGGGCATTTGGGAAAAGCTTATGCGCTCACGGGTAGGGAAGCCTTGACTTACTATGAAGTAGCAGAAATTTTTACAGAAGTTTTGGGCAAACCAATTCGCTATACTAATCCCTCATTGTTGAAGTTTATTTGGCAAATGCGCGATCGCGGGCTGTCGTTGGACTTCATTTTGGTAATGGCAGCAATTTATACAACCGCTCGTTTAGGATTGGCAGGTGGCATTACACCAGATGTAGAGCAATTACTCGGTCGTCCGCAACTGACGATCTGGCAATATGTTGAGGATTATCGAAAGTTTTGGTTGTGAGAATATGGAATGATCGCTCTTTATCGGCATCACTTTTTACCAATCAAATCCCGCTTCACAGCAAGAGCATATCACCCGCCGCAAATACTTCACTCGTTCTTGTGCATTAAGCGATGCCTGCGGCGGTAAACTACGCCCCCCCAGTCCTCTAAGAAAATGCCCTACCCAAACGGTTGCCCCCAACGCTCCCAGTTCTCCTTATTAAATGGACTGCACCACTTCAAAATCAAACTCAATTCCAATTCTTGCCGTGGTTTTCTCTCAACCGGAGCATCCCACCAAAAAGCGATGTTGACTGCTGTTAGCAACCCATAGCGATAATGCAAGTCTTGGTAACTAGCAATGTAATCCTTGCAGGCGTGAATCCCTTTCCAGCGTTTATTACTTCTGCAAGTTTCCCCCACATACAAAATTAAGCCAGCCGCCGAGTCAACAACAAAGTAAAGACACGTATCGCCGGAGCTATCAGCATTATTTAGTTTTAATTCTCGCTTGATAGCAAACATAACCAAACTTCTCTATACTTCTTCAGAAGAAACGCCAATTAATCCTCCAAATTCTGCAACTTTCCACATAAACTTCTCTAAATTGAATCATCCATCCAGCCGCACTTACAATCCCAATGCACCCTTGAGGTGTAGCCCCGGTCAAATTCACTACCACACTGTGGACATCTAGCAGTAAACATCGGATGCCAATCAAGTAACTCCAGCTTTTGCTGTTGCGTCCACCGCTGTTGTGGTTGCACAATTAACTCGCCGTTATAATAAGTTGCGCCTTCTGGTTGCCATAACTCCTCCGGTTCAAGGTTAGGGTCTTCTCGAAAGTCCAAGCAGCTGTCGCCGTCTACCCCATCAAGATGGACAGCACAGACGAGGTAAGGGTTATGGGCATATAGGAGACAGTGTCACTGGAAGGATAACTTTTCCGTCACGGAAGGCTTATGCTTCTAATACACCTCAGAAAAGTTATAGCGGTTTTCAGTTGAGTGAGAGACAATCAAATGTACTATAAAGAGAAAATGAGTCAAAATTGTCAGCAATGAAACCATACTCTATAGATTTGCGGCGGAAAATTACGGAAACCTATGAACGGG
>NZ_NOLK01000360.1:0-1926 GCF_002245985.1 Nostoc sp. 'Peltigera membranacea cyanobiont' 232 | reverse complement strand
AGGGAGCAATGCGATTTTGTGAGGTCGGACAAAAAAAGTGCGATCGCTAAAAATTATATTTAAGTACGGAGTTATTTTATTTACAAATAAAATACTGCTTTGCACGAAAATTCATCTTGATGAGATATCTCAAAAAGATTGCTAGTAAGTCATTTGACGATTATTTCCCAAAATATCTATACTAAGTCTTTAATACTTAGTGTCAATTACAGCAAGCAATAGCTAAAGATGACGACTCAAGTATAAAATTAATCAAGCAGTTTGAGGTTTAATAAAGGAATTAAAGATAGAACTACAAAAATTATCCCAACTTTCAGCTATCCATTGACAGCGCAGATGTAATATAATTTCCGCATTGTCTTTCAACCAAAATTTACTGTTTCCTTTGATTCTTAAATTGACAACTTGGCGGATTAAACTCTCAATTGCACCACTGCCAATAGGTAGTTTTTGAGTTATGACTTTAGCGTAATTTAAACGCCTTTCGCGATAGGCACGTAAAAGGTAATTTCTCTGTATTACCATAGTTTTACAACGTTCACCCGTAGCTTCAAAGATAAATTCATCCATCTGCCTAATTATGGTCATGGCATTACTTTTCTTTAAAGTTCTCCGTGCTTTTTTAAACCAATTATTCCGCTCCTTCTCATCACTAAAAGCGACATCAGCAAATTTATGTAGTCGCTCAGTAACATGGTAAAAATCAAATAATTGATAAGTGGCATCAGGAGATTTCAATTTCTTTAAAAGAGGAGGAATATGTTTCCAAATCCATTCAGCACCGTCAGCAATTAGTAAAACTTGTTTTGCTTGACTAATTCCCAAACTAATCAGATGCATTTCTAAAATTGGTAAAAAGCCTTTATAGTCTTCATAAGTGCCATCATTTACAATCTTTATTTCGCCATTTCTAACTTTTTTACCCTGTTCATCAACCACATAAATTGTTAATAATTTTGGCTCAACCCATTCCCCTATAAAGCCATGCTTGTTTGTTTTGGGATTTTTTCTACCTTTTTTATTAATCCTAATTCTACTCCTGCCACCATCTACAGCAATTACAACTCTCTGGTCTTTAAGTATATTCCCATCAGGTAATTTACCTTGTTGCAAGTTAGATATTTTAGTTTGACGTAAATCAATGCCGATTTGACCAAATTTATATGTCAATCGTTCAATTCGTTTAAGACTAATATTAATTCCCCAATCGCCCAGGATTGTATGTGCAGCTTCAAAAGAACTAGCTATGGCACCATATTTTGCAATATCTGACCAAACTAATGGGGTCAAGCCTTCTGACATTCCTAGCCATTTTAACAAGGGACAGAATCCAACATTAGTAGATTTATTCTTCGCTTTTTTTTCTGTTTTTTGAACAACGTATGGTAATTTAAGAGTTCCTATAACATTACCTACTGTTAATATTTCTCTCTTCGTATAACCGTGTCTCTGTGTATCAGTATGCCACCATCCTTTGGTTTGATTAATTGCTGTTTTATGAGCCGACTCTGATTGAGAAAGCTTATGCAATAATATGCCGATACATTGACCCGCTAAAACTAACGCAGCCTGTCTAATTATTTCTTCTCTTTCTTTAACTATTCTTCCAGACCATTCCTCGATATTTTTCAACTCTAAAAGTTTCGTCACATCCTCTTTAAAGTCTGATAATGAATCGGCAAAATTTAGATTTGCATATATGTTTTTCTCCATAAAAGTAGATACTTCCTATTTCAAAACTATTCCTGAAAGGAAATTTTACCTTTTTTATAGTCGCAACAATGTACAAAAAACTCGTTTTTGGCACAGGTTGTATCTTCTAAGGAATATTATTTAGATTTTTGTATTAAATATTCGTTGTATACGTAAGATTTTATTAGCGATCGCTCTCCAGGTGGGGTCATCTCACAAAATCGCATTGCTCCC
>NZ_NOLK01000036.1:0-69827 GCF_002245985.1 Nostoc sp. 'Peltigera membranacea cyanobiont' 232 | reverse complement strand
CACTATATATAGCTGGGGGCTGGGGACTGGGTGAAAAGTCTTTTTGTGTCTAAGTTGTATCATCTGTTGATGTCCTGACCACCTTGGCTGTTGCTATATTTCTATCTTCCTTTGTTACGAAGTTTGAAAATAGAATTTGTGAATGAATCTACTATCTGTAGCAATGACAGATATTCTGTATAAAAAAAGTTGTTAATCTAAAATCTAAAATGGTCAAGATGCGGGCGTTATTGTCTGGATATTACGGTAAAGGTAATGGTGGTGACGAGGCTTTGTTGGCGACGCTTTTGCAAATGTTACCATCTCACGTAACACCTGTGGTACTTTCGGGTAATCCAGAGGAAACGCGCGATCGCTATAATGTAGAAACTTGCGATCGCATGGCTCCCTTACCTGTACTGCAAGCTTTACGCTCTGGCGATGCTTTGATTTGGGGCGGGGGGAGTCTTATTCAGGATGTTACCAGTACTATCAGCCCATTTTATTATGGGGGACTGATGGCATTAGCTCAGAAAATGGGTTTGAAAACTGTTGCTTGGGCGCAAGGTATTGGGCCGTTAGTGCGTCCGCAAACTCGTTGGTTAGCGCGGCAAACCTTTGCTAATTGTACCAAAGTTAGTGTCCGCGATCGCGCCAGTGCTGCTTTATTATCTGATTGGCAAATCCCTTGTATTATAGCTCCCGATCCGGTTTGGGCGTTGGAATCTAAACCAGTCCCAGGACTTTGGGATTTACCTGCGCCGAGAGTTGCGGTAACGTTGCGATCGCATCCCCAACTTACAGAAACACGTCTGGCAAATTTGACTCGTGCTTTGGTTGACTTTCAAAAAGCTACACAGGCTTTTATTTTACTACTACCGTTTCAAAAAAGTGAAGATTTAAGTATTGCCGAAGCCATTCAACCACACCTTAAAGATGTCAGCCAGATTTTGTGTTTGTCAGATCCGCAACTTTTGAAAGGTGTGTTTCGCGGCGTAGAAATGGCAATTGGGATGCGCCTACACAGCTTGATTATGGCTGCATCTGAAGGTTGTCGCTGCTTCGCTCTCAGTTACGATCCCAAAGTAAATCGTCTCATGGAAGACTTGGAAATGCCTGGGTGGGATTTGTCAAGTTTACCCGACGATCCCAATTTGATTAGTTTGACTTGGATGGAGCATTATGCCAATGGCGAGCCGTTATCATCAGAGAAAATTCAATCTTTGGTGGATGGTGCATTAATGCATCGTGATGTTTTGAGTGAAGCCTTAGTTTCTGTACCCTAACTAACGCTCTTTTATGACTCTCGTCGGATAAAAATCATCCACCCTTATTTTTAAGGACTTTGATGAATTTAGGCGTAGGTTGGGTTGAGGAACGAAACCCAACACCAACAATCTCTGGTTTTGTTGGGTTTCACTTCGTTCAACCCAACCTACGAATATTTTATTTTTTCGGAGTAATAAAAGAGCGCTAAGGCGTGTGCATTTATAAAGGGTAGGTCAGAGGTAAACGAATTATGCCTACGATCGGTTATTGGATTAAGAACCTTGATGACGATCAATTTCTGGCACCGCAAGAGGTTGCGGGAAAACTAGCACCAGATATTGCCAAACGGGTGGTTGCTTACCTTTGTGCAGGAAAGCTATACGCACAATATCGTGGATTATCGTGGTGTAGGTTTATGCATGGATGTGCTAAAGCATTCATGGGAAGTTCAGAATTAACTGATGGTTACTGGATATGGCCTGAAGGCTTGGTTCACTATGTGGAAGTGCATAGAGTTGCGCTTCCTGAAGAATTTCTAGCAGATGCTTTAAACAAGTTAGTGACAAGAAACAAAACTATTGAGCTAGATTCAGATATTGCTTTCTGGGTGAATTGGTGTTCACAAAACCAAGATCCAGTTTTTAGGAAACAGCTTCTTGCTGCACGTCAGACTCCGCCGCAAGAAGTACAAGATGCTTTAGTAGCAGAGATTAATGCTTTACAGCTTAAATATGGTTTGTCTGAACAACTCTGTCTGTGTGATGGATGCAGGGAAAGAGCCTTACAAAGCCAAGTAGTCTGTGTTAAACACTTTCTAGGTGATGAGCGTTGGGAAAGAGGTTGGAGATCGGGTTTTCACTCACTGTTGTACGACTTCTGATAAACTACTGATTCGTTTTACCGCTAACAATTCCTGACCATTGCACTTTTTTCTCTTTCTCCCGACGATAAGAAAAGAAATGCTCTGGAGTTTGGAAAGTACAATAAGGTGCGATCGCAATTTGTTCTGCACTAATCCCCAAATTTTCCAGTTGTAAGGTATTCACTCGCCGCACATCCAACCTTACTTTTCCTGGATTAGGATCTTCCAACAAGGGTGAATTTGGTAATTCATGCAATGCTTGAATGATTTTTTGTTCATCGTTATGTGGTACAATACTAGCCCCAATTTCGGCAGCCACTTGGATAGATACTTGGTAAACCTCGCCAGCGATCGCTGGGCCCATTGCAATCCTCAAATCATCAAGTTTGCTGCCTTGAGATTGTAGTCTAGCGATCGCTTGGGGCACAATTTTTTGAGCAGTCCCCCGCCAACCAGCGTGTAATGCTGCTACTTGTCCAGTTTTCACATCCCCAATTAGCACGGGTGTACAATCTGCGCTAGCTACCCAAACAGCTTGTCTTGGCTGCTCGCTGATTAAACCATCCGCCGATGCGAAATCCTCCTCAGCAGAGCTTAAGAAGCTCTCAACTTCTTGAGGTGTGAGAACAGTATTGCCATGAACCTGCTTTAAGCGATAGACTGATGCCTCTGGTTGCAATACTTCTGTGATAACTTGTGGCGATCGCGGCCAAAACTGCTGGGTAAAGAAGCCGTGATGCCAATGTTCCAGAATACTACAAGTTAGAAAAGGCAGTCCTTCCGAATTGCGCCAGTGCCAAGTGTGCATCTTCAACCAAACCTAAACAGAAATCACTCATCAGCCAATCAATGCTAACTTGAACAACGGAATTTGGGTTAACTGCTGTGGGATTTAATCTGCAAAACTTGGAAGCGGCCTTGAAAGCAGGCCGGAAGTATACATATCTACCATTTTCCCTCCACTTTTTTGAAAGCGTCTCCTCAACAAACCAAACCCTCTGGAACTTACTCAACCAAGGGGCGATTTCAGGAACAGTAGTAATCGCAACTGTCCAATCTGCTGGGCGCGGACAATGGGGACGCGAGTGGATTTCTCCAGTTGGGGGATTATATGTTTCCGTGGCAATTTCTTTCGACCAAAAAATAGAGGCTACTGACAGCTACCAGCTAACTTTCGCTACTGCTTGGGGAATTGCGTCTCAATTGCGCCAGCGCGGTATAAATGTTGGCATAAAATGGCCCAATGATTTAGTTTTAAATGGTCGCAAACTAGGCGGCATTTTGACAGAAACCAAAGTAAACAAAGGACAAATCACCCAAGCAGTAATTGGTGTTGGTATTAACTGGACAAATCCAGTACCCGAAACTGGAATCAATCTGGAATCGTGGCAAGCTTTGCAAGATTTCAGACCAATTTCTTGTCTGGAAATGCTCACCTCTAGCGTCTTGCTAGGAATAGAATCCGGTATGGAGTGCCTTTTCCAAGAAGGAGTAAGCATACTCTTGTCTCGCTATCTAGATTTGCTTACAAACATGGGCGATCGGGTGTATGTCAATAATCTTTCAGGTACAGTAGTTGGAGTGACTCCTCAAGGAAATTTACGAGTTGATTTAGAAACACATGATACAAAGGAACTAATTACACCGGAAATTTATATTCAACCCGGTACAATCAGTTTGGGGTACCATAAATCTTCCGTTTAAATTTGAGGTTTGTTCAAAATTTCGCTCTTTGGGCAAGACAAACCACTAGCATCATCTCTTTAGGCTAATTACACACAACTGAGAGAACAAATGACGCAGCGCAATAATTCTGCCCCTCATCGTTTGCATTACTTATGGCAGCAAGGTCTGACAAAAAAACGTTTTGCCTCTACGCTACCAGCCCAGAGCCTCTGCTGGCTGAGTAGCGTTAGCCTCCTTAGCGGCGGCTTTGTGTTTGCCCAAACGGAAACACAAGTAGATAATATCGTTCCCACTGTTGAAACTTCCCAGCCAACAGCAGTTACAAATCCAGTTAAAAAACAGGCTGTTATACCGGAAGTTGTTCAAGCGCAACCGGAATTTTCCCAACGGCGAGCCAGACTCAAACAGAGATTGCGTCAGCCAGAGGTTGCTCAATCAAAGGAACCAGTTAGGCAGTCTACGCCCAAAATCGAAGCTGCTGAACCTGTTGTGATTATCAGACAGGCAAAACCCAAGGTAGAAGCCTCCCAGGTTACACCTGTAAGGGTGAGACAAGAAAAACCTAATACCCCCACCCGCTCTTTACCTGAAAAACTTCCAGAAGTTGCTCAACCATCAAATAACTCTAACAGCCCTGTCAGTGCAACTACAGGGAAAACCAAGGATTATAATAACGCTTATATTGATCCTAATAGTTATGACAGTGGTACCACAGGTACTTATCAAGCACCAAATTCCGTAATTCTCACAGAACGCTCCAGTGGTTGCCGAGCCATTTTACCGTCAGGGCAAAGCGTATTAGGCGGCGTTTGCGCCAAAGCACCCCAAAGGAGTGTAGCTGATTCTAATAGTAAAGTAGCACCTACTTGGCTGAGAAGAAGTCAAAACGCCCAATTACCACCAGTAGTTCCACCCGTCCAACAAGTTGCAACTACTGGCAACACCAGCAGGTGGCGTGCTGTTCAAAATACTTCCGGTGGTGATACTAAGAGCGCATTTCGCCCGAATCGGTTTATCCCGAATCCCAGCGAGTTCAGCCCCACAACCGTGAGTGCAACTCCCATCGCACCGAGTGGCGGGACTTTACCCCCACCAATGGCAGATGGTAACATTGCACCCCGTCCCAGTAACGTAGCTTATGACTTCTCACTAGCATCAGTATTGCCGCAAATCCCCTATACAGGGAGAGTTGCCTATAGTGGTACGGGAATGATGTATCCATTGTCTATTCCCGCTCCCATTACCTCGTTGTTTGGTTGGCGAATTCATCCAATCACAGGTACTCAACGCTTCCACGCTGGTACAGACTTAGGTGCGCCTACAGGAACACCAGTTTTAGCAGCTGCTGCTGGTCAAGTAGAAACTGCTAACTGGGTTGGTGGTTATGGTTTAACCGTTATCCTGAATCACAAATCTGCTGAACAAACTCTCTACGGTCACATGTCAGAAATCCTTGTTCAACCTGGTCAGTGGGTACAACCTGGAACTGTCATTGGTCTAGTTGGTAGCACCGGGAATTCCACAGGGCCTCACCTGCACTTTGAAGTCCGCCACCTTACACCGAACGGGTGGGTTGCTACTGACCCAGGTGTGGAATTACAAAGTGCCCTCAGCCAGTTAGTGCGAGGCTTGCAAACCGCTCAGGTTAGCAAGGAACCAGGTAGCTGAGACTGGGGACTGGGGACTGGGGACTGGGGACTGCGATATAAGAAGCAAAAGAACAGGAGAAGAATAACAATTCCCAATTCCCAATTCCCAATTCCCAATTCCCAATTCCCAATTCCCAATTCCCAATTCCCAATTCCCAATTATAAATACCCGTGTTCTGCTAAGAATGCGGGTGTAATGCCATCTATACTATTGTGATCATGGGCTGTGGTGTGTGGGTTGCCAGAATAAAGGAATTTTTCGACGTATTTGCCGAGAATATCCCCTTCTAGATTCACCAAGCTTCCAGAAACCAAATAACGAAGATTTGTCTCGGCATAAGTGAGGGGAATTACTGCCACCTTGAATTGGGAGAGTTCTGGCTCATAAGCGGCTACTGTGAGGCTGATGCCATTGACGGCTATGCTACCTTTGGGGACAATATACCGGGCGATCGCATCAGATGCAATAAAGGTCATTTCCCAAGAACTTGCCGTTTGTTCTGCCACTAGCAATCTACCAATGCCATCTACATGACCCATCACAAAATGACCGCCAACTTTGCTGCCTACTTTTAGCGACGCTTCTAAATTGACATATCTCTGTTGTGTTTGCTCACCTCCTAACGTCGTGCGGCGTAGCGTTTCTGGTGAAGCCGTGGCGAGAAACCCGTCTTTTAAAACTTTTTCTACTGTCAGGCAAACACCATCGACCGCAACACTGTCACCATAAGCTAAATCTTGCATAATTACTTCACTCGACTGGCTGACACAAGTAATTTGCCAAGAATCGCCCCCCAAGGGTTCCATCGTTCCTAATGCCTGGATTAATCCTGTAAACACGGCTTTTTTGTCAAACTAACTCTATTTATTGCCTAATTTTGCCGGAAGTCAATTGGTAATTGTCACAGAAATTTAGAACATCCAAGTATATTTTCTGACTTTTTTTAGTATGGGAATATTAACACATTAGCATCCTTCACGAGGCATACTTGGGTAAGAAGGTTATTGTCTAAGAAGACCAATTTGACTTACTCTGGTTTTCACCACAAGTTCGGAGTTTAATAGAAGCAATTATAGAGAACGAATGCTTATGTTTATTACTGTCACCAAGCCACCCAAAAAGGTGTACTATTTGTTACACAACATCCAAGACTCTCAAAGCATTGTAGAGGCTTAGGCAATGATTGAAATGAAAGTTGCTGGCATCGCATTAGATGCCATAACCCGCAGCCCGATCGTCCTTTTGAAAGATTCTTCAGATCGGCGGGCTTTGCCAATTTACATCGGTCAGGAACAGGCTAGGGCAATTATGGGTGCGCTGGAGAATCAGAAGCCTCCCAGACCCTTAACCCACGACCTGATTGTGAATCTTCTAGAGACTTGGAATATGACTCTAGAAAAGGTGATCATTCATTCCCTGCAAAAGGACACATTTTATGCAGCTTTAATCGTCCAGCAAGGCGAAGTCAAAAAAGAAATTGACGCGCGTCCTAGCGATGCGATCGCCATTGCCCTCCGTACAAATACCCCCATTTGGGTAATGGAAGAAGTGATTGCTGATGCTTCTATCCCTGTCGATCGAGATGCAGATGAAGCAGAACAGCAAGCCTTCCGTGAATTTATTTCTAATCTCCGTCCTGAAGATTTGATCAAGCGCTTTGGTAATGGCGACAGCTAAAAGAGTTATGAGTTAGGAGTTATGAATTACTTACTTCAACTCCTAACTCCTAACTTCTAACTCCTAACTCTTTGTTCAAGATGCAATACCGACGCTTTGGAAAAACGAATCTGTACCTCTCGGTTTTTTCCTTGGGAACAATGCGCTACCTGGCTTCTTTTGAAAATGCCCACCAGACCATCGAACAAGCCTTAGCGTTAGGAATTAATCATTTAGAAACTGCTAGAGGTTACGGCAAAAGCGAGGAGTTTCTTGGTAGGATGCTAAAAGCTGGGTTGTCAATACCCCGAAGGAAGCTTTATATCACTACCAAAATTCCAGCCACAGCAGATGCTGACACCATGCGTCGGTGCATCGATGAATCCCTAGAACGATTACAGCTAAATTATTTAGATTGCTTAGGTATTCATGGCTTGAACACTTGGCAACATTTGGAGTGGGTGCAAGCCAAAAATGGCTGTATGCAGGCTGTAGACGAAGCTGTTGCTGATGGTCGAGTCCGACACGTTGGTTTTTCGAGCCACGGGACATTAGAGTTAATTCAAGCAGCAATCAACACAGATTTTTTTGAATTTGTCTATCTACATTATTACTATTTTTTTCAACGGCAGGCACCAGCGATTCAACTAGCTACCGAAAAGGATATGGGCATTTTCATCATCTCCCCTGCTGACAAGGGAGGACTTCTCTACACGCCACCCCAAACTCTAGAAGACCTGTGCTACCCGTATTCACCCTTAGAGATAAGCTATCGCTTTTTACTTTCCAATCACCGTATTACTACTTTGAGTATAGGGCCAGCAACCCCAGATGAATTAAGTGAACCTTTGCGAATTGCTGATAATGATGGAGAGTTAACATCAGCAGAAATATCCGCTTTCCAAAGATTAGAAAATCATCAAAAAGTTGCTTTAGAAACTGATAAATGTAGCCAGTGTTATGCCTGTTTGCCCTGTCCAGAAAATATCAACATTCCAGAAGTATTGCGGTTACGTAATCTCGCAGTGGCATACGACATGAAAGACTATGGACAATATCGTTACGGAATGTTTGAAAATGCCGGTCACTGGTTTCCTGGCATGAAAGGCAACCGATGTACAGAATGTGGTGACTGTTTACCTCGGTGTCCAGAAAAGTTAGATATTCCAGCTTTGTTGGAAGATGCTCATGAAAGATTAAATGGGAAAGCAGGTAGGAGATTGTGGGGTTGACACTCTCCGGTCTAAAGACTTACTGTGTACACACAAGTCGGAAAACCTCATCCACCTTGGCTTGAATCTGGTAGGGTGCGTATGGACTTATATGTATAACGACGTATAACGCCCCCGTTCACCCGCCGCAAGCAACCTCTCGAACTCAACAAAGAGACTCTGTACGGTCGGTGTGCAACGGGATTGTTAGACCGTACCTCAGCGATCGCTGCCAACTGACGCTCCTGTCTTCATTTTATCCAACTTGTTTGGGACGAACTTCAAATTCAGAACGCGCACGGAAGAAACAAACATCAAACTCAAAGAAGAAATTAGCTTGCCCCAAGATTAAAGGCACATTGGGTGCTTGTGTCCAAGCAAATGCAAGATTAATGGTGGGAAATAAACTGACTTGAGCATCAACAACGACTGCACGAGCTTCAAATCGAGCCAAGTTCCCTGCCAATAGAACTGAGAGAGTTTCATCCTCCCAAATTAAGCCCAGTTGTAAACCCAACTCATAGGGCAAAACATTAACGCTTGCACCTGTATCCAATAAACCTTCAGTGTTCAGAGATTGACCATCAAGACTGAGCGTCAAAGGTATGTATGGCAGTCGATCAACCATGCCAAGGCTGCTATCAATGATTTTGTAGGGAAATTTTTGAGTGTCAACCATTCTTCTCTTGCTGCTTTGTCGCCAGAAGATTCATCAAGACATTGGCAGCCTCAGAACAATTGTACGGCGACCAGACTGGATACTCCCGATTCGCAACAAAGAAGTTTGCATCTTCTTCTTTGACCAGTTCTGTGGCAAGGAACTGCATTAGCCGAAGCTTGTCAATTTTTGGAAGTTCCTGGATTTGTGACATGAGTTCAGCTAATGGCATTTGAGAATCTCCTCGTCTGAGGGCTGGTGAAAGGAAGCGATCGCACTCTCATTTTAGCCTCGCTATTGCATCCACGGTTGCAGCTTAAAGTGCAATCTGACTTCTGGTTAGTACTACCAGAGAAAAGTGATGCTGGGTTTCCTGTTGTCAACCCAGCCTACAGCGATAGGCGATCGCCCTACTTTGACCTCTGCAATTGCACCCTCTGGAGCTATATGTATAACGACGTATAATACCAATTCACTAAAATTATGAAACAGATGTAAACCCTGAAAGGGTTGCTATATCTAAGTTTTTTAATTGCGAATTGTGAATTGGTATAACGTTCCCGCTCACCGGATGTAGACAACTTTTGCATCCCAACCATAGGTCAATACGGTTCAGTTAGCGCCAAAAACCTTAAACTGAGTAGGTTGGGTTGAGGAACGAAACCCAACATTTTCGGTGGTTTGTTGGGTTTCACTTCGTTCAACCCAACCTACGATTATCCTTAACTGAACCGTATTGAACCATAGGTTACATTTATTCCGGTGCAGCGGGGTTGTTATGCGGCGTTTCTGCAAATGACAATGGTTCAATACTCAGAAGGGCGTTGAAATCCACCAACGACTTGATCGATGTCCTGAGCGATCGCCAATAACTCCATTTCTTGCCATCGCTTCCCAACTATCTGCATTCCGATTGGCAAGCCATTTTGAGTTTTTCCAATGGGAATAACTACCGCTGGATGCCCCGTGAGATTAAACGGCACGACATAAGCACCCGATGCCATAGAATACGGCACACTGCGATTGTCCACTTGAATTGCTGTGCCGCGTTCCCGATGGGTAAATGCGGAAGTCATGGCTACAGGGCAAAGGTAGGCATCCCATTGAGTCAGGGCTTCATCCATCTGAGCGATCAAGGAGTCTCGCTCTGTTAGGGTTTCAAAATAGCCTTTTAGGGTTGGGTTTAAGGAGATAGGTAAACCGATACCAGGGAGATTACCAAGCTTGCGAAAATTGCGATCGCCTTGCATACCATCACGAAATAAAAAAGATAGCTGCTTCCGAATATCACTCGCCGCTAGCGATTGGGCATAGATCAAGTTGTAAGCTGCAAGCTTGTAGTAGGTTTGCCATGCGGCAAGAAAATCAAAATTGGGAACCCACTTTTTCAAAGTTACTCCTGCTTCCGTCAGCTTTGTTGCAACGGACTGTATGACTGATTTAATCTCTCCAGCAACAGGATAGAATGACCATTCATCTGACCAAGCAATCTGCCGAGTTTGGAGTAATCGATCGGAAGGTTGATCGAGCGGGACAGGAGAAATATCTGGTTGAGCAATATCAGCGCCCGCAATGAGTTGCAGACAAAGGGATAAGTCTTCAATTGAACGTGCTAGCCCACCGACTGTCAGCATTTGACGCATACAGTGAGGTGCGCCAGGAACTTCAGGGATGTGTCCCGTAGTTGGAACACGACGATCAGTCGGTTTGAAGCCGTAAATACCGCAAAAATGAGCAGGTTGACGAATTGACCCACCAAAATCGGAACAGAGATCGAGCGGAGATAAACCCGCTGCGATCGCTGCTGCACCACCACTAGAAGTACCACCAGGCGTATAGCTAAGGTTCCAGGGATTATTTACGCGAGGAAAAACATCATTGAGTCCCTGATACCCGCCTGCTAAATCGCCCACATTCGTTTTTCCCAGCAGGATGGCACCTGCTGAACGAAGACGCTTGACAACAGTAGCATCGTGTTGAGGAAGATAGTCTTTAAGGGAGATTGATCCTGCTGTGGTTCGTAGCCCAGCCGTTTCAAATAAATCTTTAACGGTAATCGGAACGCCATGTAAAGCACCCCAATTTTCGCCTCGAAGTAAGGCTTCATCTGCTTGCTTGGCTGCACTTCGGGCATTGTTTTCATCTAGTGTGCAAATCGCATTCAGTTTCGAGTTGTGTTTGGCAATTTGAGCAAGATAAGCATCCAGAACTTCAACCGCAGAAACTTGGCGATCGCGGATCATCTGGGCAAGTTGACAAGCTGAGGCAAAAACAAGATCGCTCATGGCTGTGTTGCATTTGAGAAGGCTAACTTCTGCGTATTTACAAACGGCACCAACTTAACATTAAATTACACCCATGTACTTAATAGGGGTGGTAAAGCTGTTCGTAGTCCGCTTGATTAGAACTACTGGCATATATATATTTTGCATGAATTTTGAACACCTAAAATGGTACAAAGTTAACACCCTAGTACCGCAAGGCGGAATTCGTAATTCGTAATTCGTAATTCGTAATTCAGATTGCGTAAGGGTTCTAGACATTTCCAATGGTTGGTTTATTTCCGCCGTGTTGTACTAGTGCGTTAGCCTACGGCATAACACACCCTACAAAACTAGTTTTTAGGTTTCAACTTCGGGGTTTTCAGCGAACATTCTGATAAAAATGTAAAATTTATAAAGATTAATATAGAGTTAGGTAGATCCGCCCAAGCTGGGGTATCTCGCGCAAAGAAAGATGAAAATTAAAAAAAAAGAAATATCCTCCGCCAATCACTGACGGTTTTCCGGTACAGTGGACGGGCTGTAAGCTTAGTATGGACTACTAGCCGATCGCTTACTATTCTGCTGGCTAGTTTAACAATAGTTGCTGGTCTTTTACCGGCGGCGATATCTTACATTAGTAAGTTAATTGTTGATGCAGTGGTAGTTGCATCTCAAGTTAATTCACAAAATAATGGTTTTGTCAATGTTTACCCTTCTCTATTTTATGTAGGATTAGAAGCGATCGCTGTAATTTTACTAGCAGGCGGTCAACGCGGAATCCTTATTTGTCAATCGTTATTGCGGGCGCTACTGGGTCAGCGAGTGAATGTACTCATCTTAGAAAAGGCGCTGACACTGGATCTTAGGCAGTTTGAAGATTCAGAATTTTATGACAAATTGACCAATGCCCGAAGAGAAGCATCAGTTCGTCCGCTTTCGTTAGTAAGCCGCACCTTTGGATTGGTGCAAAATGCCCTCTCCCTGATTACCTACGGTGTTTTGCTAGTACATTTCTCAATTTGGGCAGTGGTGGTGCTGATTTTGGCAGCTATGCCCGTATTTATTGCGGAAACAAAGTTTGCTGGGGAAGGCTTTCGCTTATTTAGTTGGCGGGCAGCAGAAACTCGTCAACAGCACTACTTAGAAAATCTGCTAGCAAGGGAAGATTTTGTCACAGAAATCAAACTCTACCAGTTGGGAGAGATGTTGCTAGGACGTTACCGCAACCTGTTCGATCAACTTTATGGCGAAGACCGCGATTTGACTCTGCGGCGAGGAGTGTGGGGCTATCTCCTGGGTTTAGTCAGTACTGGTGCTTTTTACCTAGCTTATGCTTGGATTGTGTTGGAAACAGTGCGAGGAAAGATTTCCTTGGGAGATATGACAATGTATCTCACTGTGTTTCGCCAAGGACAATCTACTTTTTCTAATGCCCTCACTTCTATTGGAGGGATGTATGAAGATAACCTATATCTCTCAAATCTCTATGATTTCCTAGAAGAAGAAGTACCAAAGTCTTGGGGTAAGGCAACCATTGGTTTAAATCCCCAAGATGGTATTCGTTTTGAGAACGTATCATTTACTTACCCAGGAAGTTCTAAGCCAGCGTTGACAAACATTTCGCTGCATTTGAAACCCAGAGAAAAACTAGCAATTGTCGGTGAAAACGGTTCCGGTAAAACTACCTTAATTAAACTACTTACCCGACTATACACCCCCGACTCTGGGCGAATTGTTTTAGATGGCTTGGACTTGCAGGAATGGGATGTGGATGTGCTGCGTCGTCGGATTGGTGTGATTTTTCAGAACTTTGTCCGCTACCAGTTCACTGTGGGGGAGAATATTGGCGTGGGTGATGTAGAACATCTCGAAAATAAAACCTATTGGCAAACTGCTGCTGAAAAAGGCATGGCCCAATCTTTTATTGACCAATTACCCCAAAGCTTCCAGACTCAACTTGGTCGTTGGTTTAAGGGAGGACAGGAACTTTCTGGGGGACAGTGGCAGAAAATTGCCTTGTCTCGTGCTTTTATGCGATCGCAAGCAGATATCTTGGTGTTAGATGAACCAACATCAGCAATCGATGCCCAAGCTGAGTTTGAGATTTTCAATCATTTTCGCGCTATTACTCAAAATCAGATGGTACTTTTGATTTCCCATCGCTTCTCGACGGTACGAATGGCTGACAAAATTTTAGTAATAGAAAATGGGGAAGTTATAGAACAGGGAACTCACGAAGAACTGTTACATCTAGGAGGACGTTATGCCAAATTATTTATGTTACAAGCAGCCGGTTATCAATAGGAAAAGAAGCTAGCAATCTTTGTGGATTGAGATAGCAATGCCTACGGCGGGCTGCACCTACGCTCAATTTTTACAAAGTACATAACATCTCTATCTAACCACGTTAAACTGTTCAGTAAACATCGGTCACTAGACGCTCCGTATCGTTAAACATTGTTACCGGATAAAATTATGCAAATAACAAAACAGCGATACTATACCCCAGAGGAATATTTAGAGCTAGAAGAAGCTGCTGAGTACAAAAGTGAATACATTGATGGGCAAATAATTCCTATAGCGGGTGGAACAGCAAATCACAATCGTATAGCTGGTAATTTCTATGCTGTATTAAACTTCGCGTTCAGACAACAAGAATACGAAGTTTTTAATAGCGATATGCGTCTGTGGATACACCAAAAGCATATCTACACGTATCCAGATGTGACAGTAATAGCAGGTGAACCAGAATTTTTCCACAACCGTACAGATATTATTACAAATCCCCAACTTATTGTTGAGGTTTTGTCTAAATCTACTAACAACTACGATCGCGAAGATCAATTTCAGGTTTACCGAACGATTTCCACTTTCCAAGAATATCTATTAATTGACCAAACTCGGATTCATGTAGAGCAATTTTCTAAAATTGGGAAAAAGCAATGGACGCTTCGTGAATATGACGAAGAAGATGAAGCGATCGCACTTGTAACCGTACAATTTGAGATTTCCCTACAGGATTTATACAACAAGGTGAAGTTTGAGCCTGTTGAGGCGGAACCTGAAAGTACTGACGTTGAGGGATTGGGGTAAGGTGCGTTAAATTATGTGCTGTTCTGTAAGCTTTTTAAAAGCTATATTTAAATCATCCAGGTTCTGAAATAATACCTGTACTCAAAATATTTCAGAAGTATCAAAAGCAAAATAAGATGGTTCACAAAATTGCTTTGTTCAATCATAAAGGTGGTGTCAGTAAGACCACAACGACTTTTAACTTAGGTTGGATGCTTGCTTCAAAGGGTAAGAGAGTTATCCTTGTAGATACCGATCCTCAATGTAATCTAACAGGAATAGCTCTAAAAGAAGAAACTGAAGATGAGGACTACGATCGCACCATCCCCCAATAACTTCGATAAAATCACTATGGTGCTAGTTAACCTTCTCTAAATCTGATGAAAAGCGATCGCCCTTTTTCCCAACTCTCCCCTCAACGTCCTGAACTACTCGCGCCAGCAGGTAATTGGGACTGTGCTAAAGCTGCTGTGGAAAATGGAGCAGATGCGATTTACTTCGGTTTAGATCGGTTTAACGCCAGAATGCGGGCAGAAAATTTTACTGAGGCGGACTTACCCCAATTGATGAAATTTCTGCATCGTCGTGGTGTAAAGGGTTATGTCACTGTCAACACACTAATATTTCCTAAAGAACTAGCAGAAGCCCAGCAATATCTCCGCACAATTATTGCCGCAGGTGTGGATGCAGCGATCGTTCAGGATGTGGGAATTTGTCGTCTCATCCGTCATCTGTCGCCCGATTTTCCCATCCATGCTTCCACCCAAATGACCATCACCAGTGCGGCTGGAGTAGAATTTGCCAAGTCTCTCGGCTGTCAATTGGTGGTGCTGGCGCGTGAATGTTCTCTTCAGGAAATCAATAAAATACAGCAGCAGATTGCCCTACAAGATACTTCGCTGCCCTTGGAAGTCTTTGTTCACGGTGCTTTGTGCGTGGCGTACTCCGGCCAGTGTTTGACTAGCGAGGCTTTAGGTGGACGTTCTGCTAACCGAGGTGAATGTGCCCAAGCTTGCCGGATGCCTTATGATTTAATCGCTGATGGGAAAGTTGTAAATTTAAAAGAACGCAAATATTTACTTAGTCCTCAAGACCTAGCAGGGTTAGATGTTTTGCCAGATTTGGTGAAATCAGGAGTAACTTGTCTCAAAATTGAAGGTCGCCTAAAAGCTCCAGAGTATGTTGCTAATGTCACCCGTGTTTATCGCCAAGCCCTGGATGGCGTGATGACACAATTGGAAAGACCTAACCCCCTAACCCCCTTCCCTACGTTCGCGCAGCGTCTCGAAGAGAGGGAAGGGGGAATAAAAGCTCCCCTCTCCGTTTCGGAGAGGGGTTGGGGGAGAGGTCAATTAAATCAAGAACACTACAACCTAGAAATGGCATTTTCTCGCGGACTCTACACGGGTTGGTTTGGCGGGATTAATAATCAAGAATTAGTTCACGCCCGCTTTGGTAAAAAACGTGGGGTTTATTTAGGTGAAGTTACCCGCATTCACAATGAACAGGTAACAGTCAAATTGGAAGCGCCTGTAAAACCAGGGGATGGAATTGTTTTTGACTGCGGTCATCCAGAGGCGAAGGAAGAAGGCGGCCGGATTTATGGAGTGGTGTCTAAGGGTAAAGAAGCCATGCTGACCTTTGGGCGAAATGACTTGAATCTGCACCGAGTGCATATAGGCGATCGCATTTGGAAAACCAGCGATCCAGAACTCGATAAACAACTACGTCAGAGTTTTGCAGGTGAAAATCCCCAATTTCAGCGTCCGATTGACTTGGAGGTTTATGGAGAAGTTGGTCAGCCATTAATTGCGATCGCTCGCGATCGACTCGGTAATATTGTGCAGGTTGAGTCTGCAATTTCTCTAGTGGAGGCGCACACCAAACCCTTAGATACAGACCGTTTACAAGAACAATTTGGTCGTCTCGGTAACACACCTTTCGTTTTGGAAAAACTAACCAACCACCTCAGCACTTCCCTTATGCTGCCCGTCAGCGAGTTGAATCGGATGCGGCGGGAAATTGTGGTGCAGTTGGAAGAATTACGAAGTCAACCCAAATGCTGGCAATTGCATTCTGATGTCTCTTTCCAAGACTTACTCCCGTCCTCATCTTCTTCATCCCCCACCCTGCGGGAAGCTAAAGCTACATCGCCTTCACTCATTGTCTTAGTCCGAAACCTCAAGCAACTCCAAGCCGCCCTCAAAGCTAGAGTTGAAACACTCTACTGTGAATTTGAAGACCCCCGCACCTACCGAGAAGCGGTGCAAATAGTACGCCAACAACAGCAAAAAAGCCAAGCAGACAATTCTTCACTCCTAACTCCTAACTCCCAATTTCCCACAATCTGGGTTGCACCACCCCGAATTACTAAACCGGGTGAAAACTGGATTTTGCAGCAAGTACGTGCCTGTGAAGCAGATGGGTATCTGATACGAAACTACGATCAACTGCAATTCTTTGCTCAAGACCGTTGTGTTGGAGATTTTTCGCTCAACGTTGCTAATCCCTTAACAGCAGATTACTTTCAGCAACGCTTTGGTCTAGAACGGCTCACAGCATCCTACGACCTGAATATTACCCAATTACAAGACCTACTTACCAATTGTCCACCCCAGTGGTTTGAGGTGACAATCCATCAGCATATACCGATGTTCCACATGGAGCATTGTGTTTTTTGTGCTTTTCTATCGACGGGTACAGACCATACCAACTGTGGACGACCTTGTGAAAAGCAGGAAGTAAAATTAAAAGACCGTGTAGGTAGCGAACACGTCCTCAAGGCAGATGTAGGTTGCCGTAATACTGTATTTAACGGCACTGCTCAAACTGGAGCAGAGTACGTACAGCGTCTCATAGAATTGGGATTACGTCACTTTCGCATCGAGTTTGTGAATGAGACACCAGAGCAAGTGAGTAAAACAATACATTACTATAGTCAATTATTGCAGGGTGAAATTACAGGTTCCCAACTCTGGCGTGAGTTGAAGCTACAAAATCAATTAGGCGTGACTCGTGGCCCTATGGGAGTGTCAACACTTAGGTGATAGCTGTTACACTTACCACTGCTGGGCAGCTTGTCTAACTATTTCCAGAAACCTCTGTACTGTTGAAGATGTCTCGTTTTTTCGCCAAAGGGACTTCCAAAAAATAAAATATACAGTAGGGTGTGTTAGGCGAAAGCCGTAACGCACCGAGATATCTGGCGGTGCGTTACGCTGTCGCTAACGCACCCTACAAAATTGGATATTTTTTTAATTGGAAGTCCCAAATCATCGCAATGCTAACTTTTGGGGTAGTATCTTGTACATTTTTATTGTGATGATCGGGCGGTTATCAATCGGCAAATCAACACACTGTAATTTCACTACTTATGAATAATCTTTCAATACCTAAAAATTATTGGGACGCTACCCTTTACGAAGATAAACACGCCTTTGTCTGGCAGTATGGCGAGGACTTACTAAAATTCCTCAACCCTCAGCCAGGAGAATCCATTTTGGATCTAGGCTGTGGTACTGGACAACTCACAGCAAAAATTGCCCAAGTTGGTGCTGAAGTCATGGGAGTTGATTATGCATCCGCGATGATCGAAAAGGCAAGAGAAAACTATCCCCATATCCGCTTTGATGTTGCTGATGCTAGGAAGTTTCAAGTAGACAAGCCATTGGATGGTGTGTTTTCCAACGCTGTATTGCATTGGGTGAAAGAAGCAGAGAGTGCGATCGCTTCCATCCATCAATCCCTAAAACCAGGGGGACGTTTTGTGGCAGAATTTGGGGGTAAGGGAAATGTGCAGGCGATCGCCACAGCTTTAGAAAGCGCCTTAGAAGCAATTAATATCCCTGCACAAGCCCTAAATCCTTGGTATTTCCCTAGTATTGGCGAGTACGCCAGCCTACTGGAACAGCAAGGCTTTGATGTCATTCATGCCATGCTTTTTGCTCGTCCAACTCCTTTAGCAGAAGGAGAAGCAGGTATGGCAAACTGGATTCAGATGTTCGCTAGTCCTTTTTTAGCAGGACTTTCTGATGAGCAACAAATACAAGTTATTCGCGTCGTAGAGGAATATCTCAAGCCGACGCTGTATCAACAAGGAGTTTGGACAGCAGACTATCGAAGAATTCGCATCGTTGCTATTAAACTTTAAATAGTGCGAATTTTTACTAGTACTTAATTACGAATTAGTATCAGCTATGCATATATCTAAATTCTTGTGCGATCGCCCTTGGTGTTGGCGCAGCTATCGCCAAACATCGTTTTCATTACTACTAACCATTAGCCTTACAACCTTACTAGTCCCGCCCTCACTAGCGCAACCCCGCACAATACCCTCGCCTTCTAGTGCGCCTCTAGAACTAGACTTATTGACCAAGCCAAAAGATTATGTCATCACAGCTAACACCATAAACCCAGCGCGATTAACCGTTCCCAGTTTATGGTGGGCACAACAAAACTCTGAGAAAAAGTTATTGGATAATTGGATAGCATATCCAGCTTCTGACAAAGAACCTGCACGAGTAGACTTGATTGTTAATCAGCAAATTTGGAGTTTACTAGAATATGTAGAGCGCTATGATTTTGTAAATCGCTTGGGTAGCGCTGCACGGAACTTTGGTTACAATGTCCGAGTATTTAATTATCAAAAAGAACCCTTGGCAACCTACACTTGTAACTTTAATACAAGTCCAGCTTTATGCAGCATCCAAACGACTGTTAAGAACAAGATAGGGTTACAGCGTTTACTTTAGGGACTTCCAAAAAATAAAATATACAGTAGGGTGTGTTAGGCGAAAGCCGTAACGCACCGAGATATCTGGCGGTGCGTTACGCTGTCGCTAACGCACCCTACAAAATTGGATATTTTTTTAATTGGAAGTCCCTTAGTAAATAGTTAGGAGTTAGGAGTTAGGAATTCAAGGAGATGAGGGAGATGGAAAAATTTAAATTCCCAATCCCCAATCCCCAATCCCCAATTAAACCTTAATTTTGGCGAACAAAGACTCGTATTGTTTTATTGCTGATGGCGACAAGGGAAGCAAAAATTCACTTTTATCAAAAACATTGCGATCGCTCTTTAACAGGCTCCAAAATGGTTCTTGGATATCGGAAGAGTCAATATTTGTAGCAATTGGCGAATTAGTTTTGGTTAGCACCGAAATTTGTTTAGCTGTATTTGGTTGCCAACAAAAATCAATCCACCGATCTGAGAAATTACTCTTAGTAATACCTGCGGGACGTACCCACATATCTGCCCAGATTGCTGTTCCTGACTTGGGTATAACTGCGCCAAGTTGCGGATAACGTCCCAGAACTTGCAGTACATCGCTTGACCAACCAACTGCTAGCCAAGTATCTTCCATAATTAAAGGTTCTAAGTAGTTATTGGAACTATAGAACTTCACCTGTTGGTTTAATGTCTTTAATTCCTTTTCCAAGTCTAGTACTTGGTCAAGATTTTCTGTATTGTAGGATTTTCCTAGCTTCTTTAAGACCAGACCAATAACTTCTCGTGGTTGATTTAGTAGGGAAATGCGTTGCTGCATTCCATCTCGCCACAAATCACTCCAATCTTTGGGTGTCCAACCCAATTCTCGCAACTTGTCACGGTTATAAACAATTACCGTGCTACCCCACCGATAAGGCGCACCCCACACCTTCCCTTGAGTATCCAAGTTACCTTGGTCGTTGCGCGTTACTAATTTTTTCCAATTTTCATCTAAAGTAGGCCACTGCTTTAATTCGTTTCCCTGTAACTCTTGGAGTGGTTGAATCAGTTTCTGCTCAATAGCTGCTTTTAGCCAGTAATCTCCCAATGTCACTAGGTCTGCATCAGCCGTTTTTTGACCTTGCCTAAAAGGTATAAAGCGACTCCATCCCTGCTCATCGGTGGCTTTTGGTTTTTGCTGCCAATTTTGTAATTGCTGAAATAAATCCTCTACCTGCTCAACTAGGGTGAATTTTAACTGCACCTGTTGTTGCAAACCGTTGTGGAACTGATTCACCACCTGACCAGGTATAGAACCTTTTAATAACTGTACTTTTAGTTGCGTCTGGTTGTTTCCACCACAGCCAAAAAGCAGTTGTGAAAGTGCCAGTGTGCTTGTACCTAGTAAAAAAGACCGTCGATCCATTGATTTTGGATTTGAGAGTTTTGATTATACCTAATATTAAGCAGAGATTCACCAGAGCCTGACTAGGTGAAAAACTGTGGTTGGAAAATTATCGGTATTTTTTCTTGGTAATGCTGATAAATTTAAATATTTGACTCAAATTAGCGAATTTTTCCGCAAATTAGTACCTAAAGATTGATTTTATTCCATAAATTTCCTTACTGGTACTGATAGTATAACTTTACTTATATTTAGAAATAATAATTTAAATGTCATATTTCCAGCAAAAATTATCAATACTTAAATAATTCATAAGTAAAGTTAAGGTTGGGAGTAAATTGAATAACATAGAGAAAATGTACGGATAAAGGTATTAAATGGAGCTATTACAGCAGCAGATCCTGACTTTAAGCAAAAAACTGGATGCCCTGTGCCAAGTAATTGAGCAGCTTGATGGTAGGGTAGCTCAAGCTTTCTCAGAGTGTTCTCTAGCAAATACACAAGCAAAGGATAATCATCAGGAAAATGGCGCGGCTGGAGGCTACCAGTTCAGACGTACCAGTTTAAATCCAGAAATGGAACACAAGGATGTATTAACAGATGGTATTTATCTAGACATGCATCGTCAAAGTGGAGATAACATAACACCAGAAATTCAAATACAACGACTGACAGCACAATTAACAGCAGCATACAATCGCATTGCTGCCTTGGAAGAACAATTACTCAGAGAGAGAATTCATTAAATTTAACCTGAGTTCAACGAATCAAAAAAAATGCCTGGAGGTAAGCTGTTCGTCATCTAGTTTTACAAGGCAATCTAAGACAGGAAACGGTTTCAGGCGCTAAATTATCAAATTTAAATGCGCGACAGCTTAGTGAAGGCAAGCCTTTAGGTTGAATTCTCAGTGATGGCTTCGTGGGTATAAGTAGAACGACTTGAAAAAAACAAACTATGTAAAGTAATGTAACTTTAGCGAAAATCAGTTCGTAGTAAGGACTTTAGTCCTGATTTGAGAACTAAAGTTCTCGCTACAAACCTTTAATTATTTACCCTGTTCTACTTACATAGCAAAGTGCTGTTAGTGGTAGCAGGGCATTTAGCCTGAGATGAACTTTATTGTTCTGAGCAATCAACCTGTCCTAACCTATGTGACTAGGGCTATATTAAGTATAATCAACTAATCCAGCTATCAAACTGATAAAAAACTTAAACACACTATTACATATATTTACGTAATAGTGTGATATACCTACTTATAAGCTTTTAGAGCATTGCTCACTATTAAACAAAAAAAACAACCCTAAGACTGTTGTAGTTAGGGCATTACATACTTCAAAAACCAAGATTTTCTTATTAATCTGTGTTTTTATCATTAGTGTTTTTGGTATCTTGTTATCAAATTGGTTGATGACAAGCCAGACAGCTTTCGCAAAGGTTGACTTTTTACAACCTGCTCCTACTCAAGCGTTAGGCTATTACGACTATTTTGGCAAACTACTTAGCCCTCAAGAAGCCGCAGGAGTGGTTATAAATAAGGGACTCGATCCTAATAACCCCATTTCCTATCAACAGGTAGGGGCAGTCAAAATCACCCAGGAATTAATCGCTAAAGGTGAAAATATATTCTTCAATCGTAAGATTGGCGATACATTTGGTTTCCAAGAAGTATTCGGTTTTGGACTGGGCTTGAGTAAGATATCGAATGAATTAGGTGTAGCGATCGCTAGTTTGCAAGGTCAACCAACGGCAAACCTAAAAATTACTCTCCAGAACAATTTAACCATAGGTAGTCAAACTTTTCTTAAAGGGACTGTCATTAATACAGGTTTAAAAATTCCAAAGGGACAGAGTGTTCCACTAGGATTTACACCTCGCTATGACATTACAGGAAACTTCCGCTCATAATTTTGGTGCGAGTGCAAAGTCCTGCCAAATTTAATTCGCTACGAATTAATGAAATCCTATACTTAACCGCTCAAGTTGAGATTCAATGGCTGCTAAAAGTTGGTGTTGTTGCCAATTTTGGCTAAGATAAGCAGCGATGCAAGCTGCTCCAGCACCCATACCTTCTTTCACAAAGCCCTGCTCATAAGCTCTCAGTTGGGGATAACGAGAATCGGCAAAGCTGAGATCGGTTGCTAATAGAGGAGGGATTTTTCCACTCTGAGTTAAGCTGCCTTCCCCTAAACTGAGGGCTAAGTCAACTGTAGCACCAGTAGGATCTTCCGCTACCCAACGGGTTGTGCCTACAACTACTGCTTCTGGTTGCCATGATAAGGCGTAAACTTGAGCGATCGCACTTATCAAAGCATAAACAGCCAGCATTTGCGTTCCACCAGCCAACATTACACCACAACTACGACTAGCTGCGATCGCCATCCCAGCTACTACCACTTGCATCGGATCGCCCACAGAGGCAACGAGTTTTAGAGGATCTACGGAAGTTAGAATTTGAGATTGATATATGTCATCCTGCTCTTTGCTTCCAGCTAAGAGTCCCCTGCTCCCCATTATCTTCTCCAGCCCAGCTTGCACTAATGCCCACTTTTGTCCGTGGTTACAAACAGGGTGGCTACTGTTAACTTTTCCGGCAGCATCTATACCCAAACCAGTTAAGATTGCCAGGGCAGTTGTAGTGCCTCCGACGACGCACTCACCGAGAATTACATACCCCTGTTGAATATTGGTAGCAAGGCGTTCTCCCCAAAGTAGCCCTTGTTTAAACAAGTGCTTTACCGTTGTGACTTCCATAGCAGCACCTCCACTTAAACACTTAGCAGCCGTGCCCCCCAAATCAATTACTGGCACAGCAGGAGGCTGCGGTAAACCAGCATTAAATAAATAAACTGGTATATTTAGTGACTCAAATACAGCGCGAGAAATCAGCACAGGTGAAGCCCCAGCCGCTAATGGTGGTAGGGGATATTGGGCTTTATGTTCTGGGCCGTAATACAAAAACTCGGCATCGGCACAAGCGGTATATTTCCGATCCTCTGGAGTGCGACCGGCAGCTGAAATCCCTGGAATTAAACCAGTTTCAGTAAATCCTAAAACACAGGCAAATACGGGTAGACAACCACGATACCGTTGTAGCCATTCTTCACCTTGTTCTTTTTGAGTATAAATACGAATTTGGGAATTGGGCATTGGGAATTGGGCATTGGGAATTAGTTAAAATTTATTATTTAACCAAGGACAAATGACAAATGACTATCATTCATAATCCATGAGGACTTGTACCCAGTGTGGTGGACGGGGAATAGGGTTTCCCAGGCGGTCAAAAAGAAACCATGCTGCGAGGTGTACCACAAAAAGGTAGATAAAGTTGTTGAGTAGAATCAGAGCGATCGCTCCCACTTGAATTAAAAACACGCTGGGACTCGCCAATAAACTCAGCTTTAAAAATACCCACTCAATGAACTCAGTCACTTGGGTAATCACATAAATCCATAGGTCTTCACCCGACAAAACGGACAGCAACCACAGCCGAAAAAAAACTCCTAAAGTACCCAACAGCGTACCCAAGGTGATAGAAACAATCCAGGGAACACGACGACGATACCATGTCGCTCCCAAAAGCACGCCCATGAACCCATAGGGCATAACAAACAGCAAACTGCGGGCTGGACCCATCAGTACTGTTAGTAGTAAACCAGAAGTGAGTGCTGCCATCCATGCCGCCCGCTTGCCCCAACGGAGATAAACTAGAGCGATCGGCACTGGAAAAAATATCCGCAAAACTGGCCCTAAGGGAAAGTAGAAATTAATAAACCAAATTAAGCTAGCAGTACTGGCTAAAAATGCCGTTTCTACCATCCTTAATGGCGCATCAGCCTTGATTTTAGGAGGCATTAACTGCTGTTCTTTGTCTAACCAATGATTGTGGGGAGTTGGAGATTCAGGCGATGGATCTTCCTCCGGCTCATCTGGCAGAGAATCTAAAATACTCATATTTGACAAGTTCTTAAACGATCATTCTTTCCAAGGCTGACAAATCGGGAATACAAATAGTGTCTTGATCCCGTTTAATCAAGCCTTTTTTTTCTAGCCTTGTCAACACTCGTGTCACAGTTTCCCGCGCCAGTCCACTCAAACTACTCAATTCCCGATGAGGTAAATTGGGTATTTCTGTTCCTGTTTGGCCTTTTTTACCCTGTCCTTCTGCCAAAAATAGCAATGTATCTGCCACCCGTGATTGGCTATCAGATTCCCGCAACCGCAATCGGCGATTTACTTGCCGCAAACGTCGTGCCATTAGTTGCGCCAATCGAACTCCCGCCAAGGGTTCTATATGAAGTAACTTGACAAAATCTTGAGCAGGCATACTGCCAATTACTGTCGGAGCTAAGGTAATTACATCTGTGGAGCGAGGGACTTCATCTAGCGCGGCCATTTCACCAAACAATTCCCCTTTGCCAAGAATATTCAGTGTTACCTCTTTTCCTTCTAGATTATAGGTACGAATTTTTACCCATCCGTCTAGAATAAAATACACAGAACCACCCCAGTCATTTTCCAGCAGAATTACCTGATTAGCTGGGTGAGTGCGGGTGACAAGATGGATGAGAGCTGATTCTACAACAGTTTCTGGCAACCCTTGAAAAAAGGGAGCCGAGGCGATCATCCAGGGATTAGCCTGTGCTTGCAAGCTATATCGGTCTTCCATTACCACATTTTTATTCAAGCTGCTATATAAACACAACAAAAAAAGCGCCATTCTTAGCCTAAGCTATCATTGCACAGCTCCCTTTCAAAGAGAAAACTAAACTATGCTACATAAGAAAGCGACAAGAACGTTTTTCTGAACAATCTTTACCTATAAGTAAAAACGGGGTAAAAGTTTTGCAAAAAGTAGTTTATAGCCGACGGTTGTATTGTTTAGGGGCTAGCTGCACTGCAAACTTGATTAGTTAAAAATATAGGCAAACAACATCAATGATACTAAAGCCAGTAAATTATTGCTCAGGTATTTTACCGATTTTCAAAAATAGGCAACCAAGAGCTGCAAAACTCGTGAAGAAGGCAAGAGGCAGGATAGCGCAGCCTAAAGCTTGCGGCATAGCAACTTTTAGAGATACTGCGCGTAGCTTGCTTCTTTGCAGGAGTACGCTGAGAGCGAGTCCACGAGCGTCGGGTAGCATTCCTCTCTCTTTAACTACCTCTTTTATTTAACAAAAGCTGACTGAAGATTGCCAGTACTCCCAGTAATCCATAACATAATGACAGTCATAAGTCCAAGCAGCGGCTTTTGCCACTCAAAACTTCTCCTATGGTCGATGCTGCGCGTAGCTTGCTTTTCCGCAGGGGTACAGTAATTGTAAAGTAATTGCCACATTAGTTGACATACGTTTTTAGGTAAGGTGATAAAAGTGACTTCCAGTGCAGATGAAATTCAAAAGCTGATCGCAGACATTGACAACTTACTTGCCAGTGGTGGCAAGCGCTTGTCTAGATTTCTGCCTGGTCAGGCGCAGGAGCCTAAAGAAGTTTTAGAACGAATTCGCAACTTCTTGGTGAGGCTCCAAGAAAAAGAAGCATTAGAAAACAGCATCCCAAATCAATCTTCTGAAGAACCGCCATCGCCTTTATTAACAAAATTTATCGATCGAGGTTATAACCAGTATCCATTACCGCCGCTCGAATCCAATCAGGAACAGAGTCCCATTGGAGCCGGACAATTAAAAAGTGAATTTTCGAGCTTGCTCCAGCCATTGCGATCGGAATTGGAAGGGCTATTGCAAGAGCGAACTACTCTCCTACAGGAAATTCGGCAACTAGAGCAAAGGCGATTACAAAACTACTCCTTAGCGCAGCAGTTGACAAACCAGGATCAAATGATTACCGAGTTTTTACAGGTACTCATGAGTCGCCTTGTGCAAACTTTAACGCCACTGATAACACAAACTTTGGCAAATTCCTCCAGTTCATCAGAAGTTATTAATTACGCCAACGCAGAATCACCAACCTCTGCAACTCAACCTTTATTAGAATCAGCAGACCGTGTAGAGCAGTTAACCCAGCTAGCCAGGGAGTTGGATCAACGCTTATTATCACTAGATGGGACTGTCAATGTAGTCTTTGAGGCACTACAGCGCAACATTAATACTTATTACGAATCTCTGTCGCAAGCACTGGCAAGGATGCATAGCAAGGGAATGCAAGGCGAACAGATGATGGCCAGCTTCCTCAACAATTTGACCCAGCATTTACAGCAAGAATCCCCTAGCTCCCCGTCATCTTTCCCAGAAGCACAATCTGATACACCACGATCGCCATCATTGGCCGATCCAGCCGAGATTGCTGCTGAACTTAACCTCCAACCCTCGGATCTGATACAGCTAGAAACTTCATCTCCACTCACAATTAATTCTGAGCAACAGGATACTTCCCTCACAGAAGATTTAGATGCAGTGCTGTTGCAGCTTGGCTTAGAATCGTCTGAATCTTCTGAAAACCAAACCGAACTACCGCAAGATATTTCTGCATTAGTTGGTGATGAAGTAGACCAACTTTATGCCAGTTTGTTTGGTACTGGTGATGTCAATAATCTAAGTCTCGATCTAGCCACAAATGACTTATCTGCTTCCACAGCCTCCCAATCAACGTTAAACATCGCGGAGAGTCCATCTGTCTCTCAAAACGTTGATTCTACGGTTTTGACACCAAATATAGGTATTTCAGCCCAAGAGACTTTAGTAGAAACTAGAGATTCATTATCAGAGCCACAAGAAAAACTATTTTTTGAAGAGGATACTGACCTAAATTCGCCTCTAAGCTTTTCTACACCACAAACAGATTCCCCTACACAACTCGATACTCAGCCAGCTAGTTTTTTTGAAGAGGATACTGACCTAGATTCGTCTCTGAGCTTTTCTACACCACAAACAGACAGTTCTCCCACGCAACTTAACACTCAGCCAGCTAGTGTTGATACAATTAATACCCTAACTGAGCTATTGCCTGATGCAGGCAGTGAACAGCAATTGCTGGACGGATCATCCTTTATGGATAATGCCACAACTACAGCACTAGTTACTCCAGAAATAGCAGAAATTGCGTTGGCAAAGCCTACCGTTAGCATAGTGTCTCGCACAGAAAGTATCATCAAACCGGAAGTCACACCGGAAGTATCGATCGACAACGATCGGCCAGAACCGTTTGTAGATAACTATATTGCTGCTTCGCCACAAGAAAACTTACTTTGTGTTGAGTCAAACCAGGCTACAGTCGTACCTGATATTTCTTTAGATGAAGAACAGTTGCAGCAATTAGATCGGGATTTGGCTAATTTTGATCGGCAGCTAAATTTTGAGTCGGAGCCAACTACCAACTTAGATATTTTATCGGAACTAATTGATAAAACTCAAGACACAATTCCCACAACTCCCCCTGAACCACAAACAGAAAATACCTCAACTGCTGCTTTATCCAGTTTGGCAGTTACCCCGGTAGAAATTGAAGAACAAAAGGAAGTTCCAACTCCTGTTCAAAACAGTTCTTTATCTTCAATTTCCAACTCCATTAACAATCCAGAACTTTCGCTCAATGTTCTAGAACCAGTCTGGTATTTAGGAATTGATTTAGGGACAACAGGAATTTCTGCCGCATTATTAAATCGCTCAACTTTTGTAGTGCATCCTATCTATTGGTCAGCAGAAAATCCGCCGGGAACAAGTTCTTTCCAGCAATCGTTTCGTTTACCAACAGAGGTTTATCTTCCTACAGCTTCTGTACCCCAAGGAGAAAATGAAAGTATTGAAGTCCACGATCGGACAGCACCTGCGGCTGTTGCTCCAGATAAAGCGCCTGACCAATCATCCACTCCTGCAACATCTAGACCCACAGCAGATTCGACAACAAATAATCTCTACTCAGCGCAGTTGAAGCCCTATTTACAAGTAGCCATTCCCTACAAAAATGAACGGCAAAAATGGGAACCTGTTTTGCAATTAAATGAATTTTCGGCAGGGCCTTTAATTTGGGTTGTGCGATCGCTCTCTAAACTACTATTAACCCTGAAATCTGAAAAAACAAGTACCACCCCTAGTTTAATAGCTGCTGCGCTTGGGATCGGCGAATCAGATTTTCCGCAGATTATCAATAATATTGCTGGTGTAATTTGCACCTGTCCATCTAGTTGGTCAGAACAATACCGCTTTAACGTCCGGGAAGCTTTACTCACCAGCAAACTCATCCAACATCCGCAGCAAGTCTTTTTTGTGGAAGAAGCGATCGCTAGTCTACTCCCAGAACTCAATGCTGTTAGCGGTGAGCAAGTAAAATTAAGCGAACGTCAAGGTTCTCATCCGGTAAAAACCAGCGAACATCCGATTGTTGGTAACACCCTGGTAATTAACATTGGGACAACTGCCACAGAAATGTTGCTGGTCGATGTCCCAGAAAGCTTGGTGCAATTGACATACAATGATTTCATGCTCCACAGTTTTGCTTATGCTGGCAAGGGAATTGAACAAGATATTATTTGCCAGCTGCTATTGCCACCGAAATCTCGGCAATCACGCAGAGAAACACAAAGCGATAGCAAAACTATTAGCAGTAATCCTTGGCAATGGCAACCGTCAATTCCCGGTTTAGACCAAATGCGTTGGCAGAGTTTAGGTTTGGAAGACTTAGGACTACCCAGAGTTGGAGAACCAGATATCACCGCCCGAATTCGCCTCCAGCAGCGTCTAGAAAGTTCTCTACTGGGACAGGCGGTATTAGATGCAGCACTAGCCCTGAAGCTGATTTTGCAACACCAAGAATCTTTTACCCTGGAATTGGCCGATCAGCAGTGGATTTTGCAGCGACGAGATTTAGAAAGCCAGGTATTTATCCCCTTTGTGCGCCGCCTGAATCGAGAACTCAATAAATTATTGGTAGCTCGTGGTATCCCTACAGAAGCAATTAATCAAGCAATCCTAACTGGTGGGGTGGCTTGTATAGGGACAGTGAACCGTTGGTTAAGGCAAAAACTCCCCAACGCTAAGATTATTCAAGATTCATATCTCGGCGAAAATGGCGCTCCTAATTGCAGTCGCGTTGCTTATGGTTTGGCGATGCTGCCTTTACACCCCCAGATATTAGATATACCCAGGCAACAATACACTGATTATTTCCTATTTACAGAATTGCTGCGGCTGCTACCAGATCGTCCTTTATCTTTCGGTGAAGTTGTCCAGTTATTTGAGGGTCGTGGGATCAATACTCGCACTTGTCAACAACGCCTGCTGGCTTTTTTGGAAGGTGAACTGCCGTCGGGATTGATCCCTTCAGTTACAGATTCGACTTGGCTAACCCAGAATTCACAAGAAAATCCTGATTATCAGGCGATCGCTACAGCACCACTTTTTGAAAAACAAGGGAGTCTTACCTATCGTCCCAATTCCCAACAACTGTTATCTTTGCGTCGCTATCTAGATGCGATCAAGGCTAGTAATCAGCAATCACTGGAGGAACCATATACAGTGAATTTCGCCTTAGAGGTTGAATGAACAAGTAGTTTGCTGTAACTTTAGACACTTTTAGATCCCCCCTAACCCCCCGATAAATTGGGGGAAGAATCAAAGTCTCCCAATTTATCGGGAGATTTAGAGGGATCTAAGACTTTTGATACCAGCAAGAGGACTTTTCAAACATCCTCTTAGAGGTTCATCATTGAGACTAGTGCATCACGCTAGAAACAAGAATACTACTCAAAATTCAAAATGCTTATAGCGTAAGCATTTTGAATTTTTGGAAGTGTACCTCTAAAACTATCTTTTTTATCTGATGTCAAAAATACTGTAAATTTACAATATGTTACTTTAATTAAAAGATTCTGTAAACTTTGGGTTTTCAGTGTTTTTTTTGCTCCTATTTTGTGTACATTACTACTCAGTAGTAGCGACAAAAGCAGTAAAAACCGCCTAAAAATTATCTCCATGTCTACACTACTAATGCAAAAATCCCTGTTATAAAATAAGTTAGCCCTTGTGAATAATCTTTCTCTTTATTCAATTAATTGTTCGCAACAGCCTTTACATCCGTCAACTTTAAGCGTGAGAAAACGGTTAATTGACATTGCTGGAGCCATTGTGGGGCTGATTATTACATTTATGGTAGCAATCCCTGTGGCGATCGCTACCTTTATTGATGAGCCAAGTCCAATATTTTATTCCCAAATTCGCTGTGGTTTGAACGGAAAAACTTTTCGCATCTGGAAATTCCGTTCCATGATCGTTGATGCTGATAAACTCAAGCATTTGGTTAAAAACCAAGCCAAAGGTCACATCTTTAAATCTGTTGACGATCCTCGCATTACCCCTGTGGGTAAGTTTTTGCGGCGCACCAGTTTAGACGAGTTTCCCCAATTTTGGAATGTTCTGGTAGGAGACATGAGTTTAGTTGGGACTCGTCCACCCACTCCTGATGAAGTCAGCAATTACGATCCACACCACTGGGATAGATTACGAGTTAAACCAGGTATGACTGGAGAATGGCAGGCTAATGGTCGTTCGAGCATTTCAGACTTTGAAACCATTGTCAAGATGGATATAGATTATCAACGCAAGTGGTCTGTAACTTATGACCTGAGTCTGATTTTTAAAACTATCTGGGTGGTATTGAAAAAGACTGGTGCTTATTGAATTAGTCATTAGTCATTTGTCATTATCCGCCTTTTCGCATCTCCACTTTTTTATTCAACCTTTGACACCGCTACCAGTTTCCGTGGGAACAATGTAACGTTGTAGAAATAAAAATAATAATAATACTGGAGCGATCGCAATTACTGAACCAGCAGCTACTAAACGCCAGTCAAGAGAAAAAGTCCCTGCTAGCTTTGCGACTCCCAGGGGAAGAGTGTATAAATTTTCGTCTTGGATGACAATCAAAGGCCACAAAAAGTCACTCCAAGCACCAATAAATACAAAAATAGCTAAAGTTACCAATGCTGGGCGAACTGCTGGCAACATTATATGCCACCACAATCCTAACTCCGAACTGCCATCCATTCGGGCGGCTTCTTCTATCTCTTTAGGGACACTCATGAAAGCTTGGCGTAACAGGAAAATGCCAAAGGCAGAAGCCAAACTCGGAAAAATCATCCCTAAATAACTATTTCTCAAACCCAACTGGACTGTCAAAATATAGAGGGGAATCATCACGATTTGGAAGGGAATCATAATCGTGGAGACAATCGCTACAAAAATCCAGTCTCGCCCCAGAAACGACAATCTTGCCAAGGGATAGGCAGCTAAAGCGCAAAACAGTAGATTTAAGCCAACCGTCAGCACTGACACCAAAGTACTGTTGTACAGGTATTGTCCAAAAGGTAGAGAGTTCCACACACTAAAGAAGTTATCTAGTGTCGGTGACGCAGGCAATAGCTGTGGCGGGGACTGCAAGATATTTTCTGTCGGCGATTTCAAGGCCGTACTAATTAGCCATAGTAAAGGAAAGAGCATTACCAGTGCGATCGCTCCCAATAGCAGATACATTAGCAGATTTTGCGATCGTGATTTTTTCCAGTTCAGCATTTGATTAATAACCTAAATATTCTAAACCTACTATTTTGGGATATTAAAAGATGAATTTAGAACTTGAACAGAAGCTTTGGAATGCAGGAAAAGAAGAAAAAGCATATAGCAAAGAAACATGGTATGAAATCATAGATTCTCTATTAGATGATTTTCATCAGTTTGTTGTCCACGATTTTTACCGCGATAGTCAAATTCAATTAAATATTGAAAACCCGAATTGTCCATCATTTGGTCGTTGGATATGGACTGATGAAAAAGGAGAATTCCCTCTATCTGTAACTTGGTCAGCCTTAATTGGTGGCGATATTATAGGAACTGAAGAGTCGGGGGATATTTTTCATGTTAGTATTGTACTATTTTTATTCGATACTACTGGTAACAATCGGTTACGTCTAAAAACAGGCGAAAGCTTTCTTTCATTTGCTTTTGAAAAACAATCTAATGATAATGGGCATTGGCGTAGTCTTGGCTGGTGTAAGGATGAATGGGGTGAATGGGAAAATCTTGGATAATTTTAAATATTTAAATACAGTGAAACCTATATATAATTATTGCTTGCGCTTAGAGACTTGCAATGAGAAGAAGCAAAATTATTGTGAATTTCCTTTTTTAATTCAACAGGAATGTAAACACTCACGCTACTTGCTGTTTATTTTGAAAAATATTTAAGGTATATCTAGCTCTAGTTTTAAGAATATTTAATTGGTCAACCTGCGCCAATAATCTGTCTAAGGTTTCGGTCTCGTCATGTGACAAATCATTCTCAGAGTTTTTAATTAATAATTCCTGTAATTGTATCTGAGCTTTGGGAGATAAATAACTTTCTGCCAAAGCTTGCAACTCATCTTGGCTTAAACCAATCAATAATTCAGAATCTATAGATAAGTTAGTTAGCTGTTGGTAAGTTTCTAAATCTAACAGTACTCCAACTTTATCTCCCCGTGCGTTAGTGACATACTGAACTGAGTCAGACATAGGTTTACTTGATGATTTGATTAATTTTATCTTAACCTATCATCAAAAATCTGGTTAAAGCAATTCACCTAATTCTGTTATGGAATTTATTCAGGTATGAGTATAATTAAGTTTCTTCACTTTCCGAACTCCCTAATTCTTCCAGTACATCAAAGAAGTCGTTCATTAGTTTTGCATCAAATTCTTTTACATCACTCCATGTTTGACTATTGTGAATGATATCTTGTGCCTCACAATAAGAAATACTCAAAGCCTTTTTTAAAATTCCAATTGATTCAGCTTTTGAATAATTACTCAATCTCAAGAACTTAATAACAGATTCTTTATCTGCGGATTCAATTAACATATTATTCAGCTTTTCAGTTAGTTCACTATCTTCCTTCATAGTTTGTCTCCAATTGACAAAAGGCATTGTGTTGCATAAATTAAACATTTATCAGATTTTTTGAGCTATTATCCGCATAAAAACAATCTACAGCAGTCCTAAAATCATTTGTTAAAAACAAGATTCCTGACTTCTTAGAGAAGTCGGGAATCTGGGGCTTTCAAATTTCAATAATCAGATATAATTGCTAGAAACTGAGATACTGCACACACAGATGTAAAAGATTTATCTTGCAGTCTGAAGCTAATTTACAGTAGTTAATCTTCAACCGCTACATAAGGTTGTGGTTCCCGCAAGCGTTGGGCAATTTGCTCTCGTCGATACTTTGCAAGTTCGCTATAAAGCCTCTTGCGAGAGAGATTCACACTGCCAACAGGCTCATGATCTAACAGTGTATGCCAAGGAGAAAACAGCAAACCCTCATCTAAACGTTTGCGTTCTTCAAAGTCAAATTTCTGACTGAAAATGCGGACAGTCGCAACTTTAATAAACGGTGAATCTGCTTCTTGCCATTCTATAACATGGTCTTCAATCGGCGTTTTTTCATCATCTACATAAAACTGAATGAAGAAGTCAAAAGATGCTTCTTTACCTTCTTCAGTCAAATATTTGACTATTGCTTCCCGAAGGTAATTTTCTGATTCGGGAAGTGTTTCGGGTGGTTGTTCCGGCTGTTGAGATTTGACAGATAGTTTTACAATGCGATTCCCAAACTTAAATGGAGCCATACTCCAATATTGAATCAAAAGCGGATTTCCGACTTTATTACTGCCAATTTTTTGCAAGATTGCAAAGGCATAACCAAGTTCCTGCAACCGCTCTGGGCTAAGTTGTCCACTTCCGGCTCTGGATATATCGGCGTAATCACGAACGTCTTTGGCCAAGAAAATTGGATAATTGTTGAGGATAAAATCTTGAGTTTTTTCTTCATCATCCAGAACTTTTTGCCCGTCCACATTCATCACCTTGATGGCGATACCGCGAACATCCGGCTGACTATCGGAGGTGAATTCACCACGTTTTTTAGGCGAACCACCACTAGAGAAACGAATCCATGCAGGATAGGTTTGTGGTGTTTTAAACAAACCTACTCTCAAGTCTTCAGGAAGATTGGGTTCAATAATAAACTCTCCTGCCAGGAGTCCATGACTTTTGCTATGAATTTGCCGGAGGTCTGGGCCTGTTTTTTGTTGAGCTTGGAGACTATTTGCAATAATCTCGTCAATTATTGCTTCCTGCTCAGTGGTAGATGATGTTGGGTTAGTCATAAATATTTTATGATGTGTCTTCATCATCCTGAATCCTTAGCCTTTCCTAGTCAATCCGGTTTCTGTAGAAACAGCTTGTAGTGGTTTATCCCAAGATTCAATAGGTATTTGGGACAAATAGGCAAAATCAAAGATAATTCCGATAGTCGGTTTTGTCTGCCACTGCGGTAAACTGAGCAAGCGATCGTAATATCCCCCGCCATAACCCAAGCGATATCCTTGATAGTCGCAAGCTACACTAGGGACGAGAATCAAATCTACTTCAGCAGCATCTATGATTGGAGCGTCGCGGTGTGGTTCAGTAATGCCATAAGCGCCACTTTGGATAGAATCGCCAGGTGTCCAAATATGCCAACACAAGGATTTATCAACGCAACGAGGAAATCCCCAACGATATTTGGTGTTTGCAAATAGTGGACTGAGGTCAGGTTCTTGGCGAAAGCTAAAATAAGCAAGTATTGTTTTTTTTGCTTCGGTGAATAAAGTAGAGTTTTGTAAATGAGAGCATAAGCGATCGCTTTTTTCTCTCCATTCTCCAACGGACATTGATTGGCGTGTTTTAAGTAGAGTGTGGCGTAGTTCTGCTTTATTTAGTTGACGATCAACTTTGTCCATAAAATTTATAGCATCAAACAAATAAGCTGGGCAATGCCCAGCTTATTACACCCTACATTCACCAGTACATCGTTATGCAGCGTGTTGACGATACCACTCAATGGTATTCTTTAACCCTTCCTCAAAGCCCACTTTAGCCGTGAAATTAAAGGCAAGATTCGCCCGTTCAGTATCCAAACAACGGCGGGGTTGACCATTAGGCTTGTCAGTTTGCCAAACAATTTCACCCTTAAACTCCATCAATTTGCAGATTATAGTTATTAAATCAAGGATGGAGATTTCGTAACCCGTTCCCAAGTTAACTGGTTCCAAGTCGTTATAGAATTGAGTTCCCATGACAATCCCCCTTGCTGCATCTTCTGAATACAGAAACTCACGGGTAGGACTGCCATCACCCCAAACTGGGAGTTGCTTTTCGCCCTTAATTTGGGCTTCGTGAACTTTGCGAATTAACGCTGGAATAACATGAGAACTTCCAGGGTCAAAGTTATCTTCTGGGCCATATAAATTAACTGGCAGTAGGTAAATTCCATTAAAACCGTACTGCTGGCGGTAAGATTGCAATTGAACTAAAAGCGCTTTTTTAGCAATTCCGTAGGGAGCGTTGGTTTCTTCTGGGTAGCCATTCCAAAGATCGTCTTCTTTAAATGGCACTGGGGTAAATTTAGGATAGGCGCAGATTGTGCCAACACAAACGAATTTTTCTACTCCAGCTTGATAGGCAGCATGAATTAGCTGGGTTCCCATGATCAAGTTATCGTAGAACAACTCTGCGGGTTTTTCGCGGTTTAGACCGATGCCGCCCACATGAGCTGCTAAGTGAATAATTATGTCTTGTTGATCAACTGCCCGTTGGCTATTTTCCCAAACACGCAAATCGCAGTCGCGCGATCGCACAATTGTAATCTTCTCACGATCGGCCCCTGCTTTACACAGTTGATCTATCACCTGACGGCCTAGAAACCCCGACCCACCAGTGACGAGAATTCGTTGATTTTTTAGTTCTAAGGCGGTCATATTTTTTATCCTCTGTGGTGCGAATCAGAAGTGCAAAGCGCCCAGTTCTTGACGAACAGTAGCAATATCATGTGGAAATTGCGAACCATTTCCATTGGGTGAAGTGTGACCCAATGCCTGTAAGTCTGCTTCTACCATTAAGGAAACTAGTTCTTCAAAGGTTACTGATGTTTTCCAGCCCAACTTCTGGCGTGCTTTTGTAGAATCGCCAATCAGTAAATCTACCTCAGATGGACGCAGGTAACGCTCATCAAACTCTACATAATCTTGCCAATTGAGATTTACATAACTAAATGCCAGTTCCAAAAACTCCCGCACCGAGTGGGTTTCACCAGTAGAAATTACGAAATCGTCTGGTTGGTCTTCCTGCAACATCAACCACATTGCTTTCACGTAATCTTTTGCATAGCCCCAATCTCGCTTGGAATCTAGATTACCCATGTAAATCTTTTTCTGCTTACCAGCAACGATACCAGCCACAGCTCTAGTAATTTTGCGGGTTACAAAGGTTTCACCCCGTCTTGGTGACTCGTGGTTAAAAAGTATACCGTTACAAGCAAATAAATTATAAGACTCACGATAATTTACAGTTTGCCAATGGGCGTAAACTTTCGCACAGGCATAGGGACTGCGGGGATAAAAGGGTGTTGTCTCATTTTGAGGTACTGCTTGTACTAAACCGTACATCTCTGAAGAACCTGCCTGGTAAAATCGCACCTGAATTCCAGTTCGGTGTTGGTAGTCTCGAATTGCTTCCAACAGACGCAGTGTCCCCATTCCTACAGCATCCACCGTATATTCTGGTGAATCAAAGCTAACTCTGACATGGGATTGAGCGCCGAGGTTGTAAATCTCTACTGGTTTAACTTCTTCTAAAATACGCCGCAACGTTGTACCATCTGTCAAGTCACCGTAGTGAAGAAACAACCGCACCCCGTCTTTGTGGGGGTCTTCATAAATGTGATCGATGCGGTCTGTGTTGAAGGTAGAAGTTCGGCGAATAATTCCATGAACCTCATAACCTTTTTCTAGTAAAAACTCACTCAAATATGAACCATCTTGACCCGTGATACCAGTAATCAACGCTCGCTTCTGTTGCGTCATGCTCAATTATCCCTTATTATCTTTGATTAAAAAGTTACAGGCAATCTGATACAACCTAGCAGCTAATTACTGAATTGCCTAATGGGAAACCTACGAGTTCTTGTTGTTATGAGACTTTTTCCGTAAATAAATATACTTAACAAAAAGTAATTTAATCCCTAAGCTCAACCTTAAAATAAACCAGGATTGTTTAAGTATGTATATTTTTCTTTTATCAGATATATCAACATTCTTTTTATATACGTCGTTTTTTTTGCCAAAATTTCATATATATCTGGTTTTGTGAAGACTAAATAAAATAGATATTTGAAATTAGGTTTTTAGGGGCATTAACTGCCCCAGATCGTCGAACCTAAGTATTTGCTCAGTATGCCCCGTTATTTTTTGGTAGAATTACCACATCAACAGTTTTCAAGATGATCCATAAATCAAGCCAGAAATTCCTAAATTTGACATAATGCAGGTCTATTTGGACTCGCCGAGGATAGGGAATATCATTACGCCCAGATACCTGCCACAAACCAGTAATTCCTGGACGGATTGTTAAAATCTCATCAATGTGACAACCGTATTTTGGTAGTTCTTCTGCTACCAAGGGTCGGGGGCCGACTACACTCATATCCCCTTTTAAAACGTTCCAGAACTGGGGAAATTCGTCTAAGCTAGTAATTCGCAAAAATCGACCAATTTTGGTAATCCGGGGGTCTTGTTTCAGCTTAAAACTGCTCTCAAATTCTTGTCGTAATTCGGGCGATGTTTCCATCATTTGCATGAGGATTTCGTCCGCATTGCTTACCATTGTTCGGAATTTAATACAATTAAACGCTTTGTAATTTTTCCCTACCCGTTCCTGGACATAAAAAATTGGGCCTTCTGAGCTAAAGGCAATCAGCAAGGTCAAAATTAAGTAGACGGGAAAGAACAAAATTAATACCGACAGCGAAAACACTATATCGAACAGTCGTTTGGCAAACTCTCCGTTTAAACCCTGAAAAGATAAACCTTTGGGCTTAACTTTCGGCGTCTTTGTTTTTTGACCGCGTTTTAAGAAAGTACGCGTAGACGCTCTAGTGTCTTGCCGTACGCCTCGCTTGCCGGAGAGGAGTGAGCTCTGGGCAGTCATCATACTCCTTAATAATCCACACCACACATAGTCCCAATATTAAAGCCAAAATGATGTGCTTCTGGGGGAAAATTGCCAAAAGCCTAAAAAAATAAGACGTTAACCAAGACCATCATTCCGAAAACGGTCTTTTTCGTTGCATTTGTTTACAAAATTTAGATAACGATCTGCAAAGATTTGCGGTGAAAACTGCGCGGCGTGCGATCGCATATACTCGGAACTGAACGAACCCTCATATACTTCAAACTTTTCTACTGCCTCCACTAAAGCCGCCTCGGTTTGCGTCTGGAAAAATATACCTGTCCCTGTATCCACACAAGAGCGGATATCTCGCACTGTTTCGAGTGCCCCCCCTGCACCGTAGGCAATTACTGGCGTGCCGCAGGCTTGTGCTTCCACTAGGGCAATCCCAAAATCTTCACAAGCTGCATACACAAACGCCTTAGCCCTAGACATATATTTTTTTACCACATTATCGGGTTGCCATCCGAGTATTTGGATATTAGAGTTTGCCATCTCGCGAATCTTGTTCATTTCATCTCCTGTACCAATAACTACTAATGGTCGTTTTAGTTGATTAAAAGCCTTGACAATCAGCGATATTTGCTTGTAACTCACTAAGCGGGAAACTGTCAGGTAAAAGTCCTCTTTCTCAGACAGGAACGGAAATTCCGCAATATTCACTGGTGGGTAAATGACTGTTGCTTCTCGTCGATAGCAACGCCAAATCCGCCGAGCTGTATGTTGCGAGTTAGCAATGAAGTAATCAACGCGATTGGCACTCAATACATCCCACTGGCGCAAACGATGTAATAAATATCGCGTCACCCACCCAGGTAAGCCACTACCCAGTTTGCTGTAGCGCAGATAATCAAAAGTCAAGTCCCAGGCGTAGCGCATAGGGCTGTGACAGTAGCAAATATGCATCTGTTCGGGAGTGGTCAGGATTCCTTTGGCAACAGCGTGAGATGAAGACAGAATTACGTCATAATGCCGCAAATCAAGTTGTTCGATTGCCAAGGGCCACAAAGGCAAGTATTTTTGTATACCGTTGCGGGCAGATGGAAAGTTCTGGAGAAACGTCTTGCCAATCTGACGGTTATATAAATAACTTTCTCTATTGCTGGATTCAAAATCGATCAGAGCATACAAATCAGCATCAATGTGATTCAAAATTTCTCGGACAACGAGTTCTGAACCACCGGTGGCTTTGGGTGTCAGCCACTCATGAACCAGAGCATATTTCAAGGGCACAGCTAACTTGAATAAATGGAAGATACAAAGACCAACTTGATGACGTTAACTGAAAAGTTTCCCCTTCTGATTAATTAACGGGAAGCGCACCAGATTAGCACATAGGACGCAATCTTTCCTTGAGATGTTCCAGATGGATGCTGCAACCTGATAACCTCAGATTGGAGTATTAGGGATTGGGAATGGTTATTTCTCCTTGTCTCCCCAGTCCCCAATCCCTAGTCCTTGACGACAACTGATATGGAAAAGGTGAATTTATGCGAATTCTAATTCTGGGTGGTACTCGGTTCATTGGTGTCTATTTGACTCAATTACTAGTGGAACAAGGACATGAGGTGGTGCTGTTCAATCGGGGAAATCGGACAGTACCTTCTTTACAGGGAGTAGGACAAATTATAGGCGATCGCACTGACGCTACCCAATTAAAGGCAAAGTTATCACAAGAAAACTTTGATGTCATTTTTGACAATAATGGCCGGGAACTTACTGATACTCAACCACTTGCAGAGATTTTTCAAGGGCGAGTGCAACATTTTATATATATGAGTTCTGCGGGAGTGTATCTCAAATCCGATCAACTACCCCATGTCGAAGGAGATTTAGTAGATCCCAAAAGTCGCCATAAGGGTAAACATGAAACAGAAGCTTATCTGACTCAATTGGGATTGCCCTTTACCTCTATTCGTCCTACTTATATTTACGGGCCTCGTAATTATAATGAGTTGGAAGGCTGGTTTTTTGATAGGATTGTGCGCGATCGCCCCATTCCTATCCCTGGAAATGGGTTGCACATTACGCAGCTAGGGCATGTAAAAGACTTGGCACTAGCAATGACTCAGGTTTTGGGTAATCAACAGGCCATAGGACAGATTTATAATATATCTGGCGATCGCTTTGTCACTTTTGATGGTTTAGCCCGTGCTAGCGCTGTAGCGGCTGGCAAATCACCCGATGCGGTAAAAATCGTCCATTACGACCCTAAAAAGTTTGATTTTGGCAAACGTAAAGCTTTTCCGATGCGGGTGCAGCATTTCTTTGCTTCGGTGCATAAAGCGCAAACAGAATTAAACTGGCAGCCTGAATATGATTTGATTTCTGGGTTGCAAGACTCTTTGGAAAATGATTATTTAGCTAATGCAAAAGACAAAGCTGATGTTGATTTTTCTGTAGATGAGGAGATTTTACAAGCGTTGTGAGTAGTGGCATACAGGCGTGTGCCTCTACTGATGCTTTTCGCATCTTCATAACTCATCAGGGTTAACGCCTAACTCTCGCAGCTGTGCTGCTAATCTGTTAGCACGTTGACTTTCTCGTTCTAGCGGTGTGGGAAGCCAATTCCCGGATGCATCATACCAACGTAGCCATAATCGCTCAATTTGTTGGTAAGAACCTTGCCAAAGTCCTAAGCCCAGTTCCAAACCCGGCATCCATACCCTTGGAGTACTCAAGTCCAATTCGCTGTAACTATCTGCAACTAATTGGAATACTTGGAGTTTGTCGGTGTAGCGGTCAAACACAATGTAGTAAGGAATTCGTAAGATCCTCTCATAAACTTCCCATTTGGTTGGTGGTTGGTTAATCTCCCGTAGAGTTTGTCCTAAGTCTTCTTTTTCAGTGCCAGGAGAAAGCAATTCTACCACTACAAAAGGAGCAATCCCTTCTTGCCAGATGACGTAACTCAGACGCAAGTTTTGCTGTTCGTAGAGACGCGAAACTCCCACAGCAGCAAACCAGTCCGGGCGTTTGTACCATAGTGTATGGCGGAGGTCATAGTAAAGGTTTAAGTCACTGGCAACAAATACCTCCTCTGCTGGATAGTTAGGTGGACAGAAGGTTTCGCGCAGAAGTTGGGGCTGAAAAAGGTGAAATTCGTCAGGCAAACCAGAGTCCTCCGGGTATTCACTGGGAAGATCGTACATGGTGGGTAGGGTTTCTTTTGGAGGGCGCGGAGGGTCTGTTTGGTACATAAGGGGAATCCTGACCGACTAATTTTAAGTTAACGGATCAGGACAAAGGTTTGGCGAAAATCAAAAGACAAATTTTTGAAAATGAATGAGCGAGAAAATATTCAACAATATTTCAGAAATCTCCTAGAAATTATTGAAAAACAAAGACCTGGATACATTGCTGTTTTAAAAGAAGGTTTACTCGATGATGAAATTCAGAATAGCATTACAACTCATCCAATTCCTGAAGGTTTAATCGCTATATATTCATGTGCTAAAGGATGTGATTTGGAACTTCCTAAAAATTTTGATTTTCCTACATATTTACTTACTGGATACGATTTAATCGAAATTGATAAAGTAGATAGTGTTATAAATCTTTTGCAGAGCGTACATAAAAATCCAGACTCTTGGGAATGGCAATCAGATATGATTCCTTTTTTATACGGTAGCGGAGGTGATTACTATTGCGTCAGAACTTTGTCAGACGATCAATCAGTTGTATGGACTCCTAAAGATGATGTTTTATATATAATTTGTAAAAATATTAAAGATTTTATTTTAATAGTTACGGAATGTTATAAACAAAACGCTTATTTTTTGGACGAAGATAGAGATTTGGAATGTAATTATGATTTAGAAGAAAAAATTATAGTAAATTTTAACCCGAATTATTATTATCAAAATGGTTTAAATTCAAAAGAATGATAAAACGCATAAAATCCAGATGTTATAAGTTAAACCAAGAACTTAATGGTAGAGATTCAGTAGATATTGGGTAAAGATGTATACATTATTTAATATTCAAATTAACTGCTTATGGAACAATATCCACTCCACAATGTTCTAGAATCCCGTGCCCGCTTAGGTGAAGGGCCCATCTGGGATTCTACCCAAAACGTAATTTACTGGGTTGATATCTACAACCATCGGGTACATCAGTTCAATCCTGCTACGGGGAAAGACTTGTTTTTTAATGTAGGAGATGTGGTAGGCGCGATCGCAACAGCAGGTAAAGATAAACTAATTATGTTGCTGCGTCATCACCTAGCATTTCTCAACACCCAAACAGGTGAAGTTACCCCCATTTTGGAAATTGAAGGAAATTTGCCAGATAATCGTCTCAATGATGGTAAATATGACCCTCAAGGACGTTTCTGGTTCGGCTCAATGTGTTCTTTGGAGAAACCCCAGGCTAGCCTCTATTGCTATGAAACTGACGGTTCATTGCATGTAATGGAAACAGGATTGACTATCTCTAATGGTCTGGGGTGGAGTCCCGATCGAAAAACATTTTACTTAACAGACTCTCCTCAGCAAAAAATATATGCATACGACTTTAATTCCGTAACAGGAAACATTACTAATCGTCGGATTTTTGTTGATTTAACTCATGAATCCTTCTACCCAGATGGATTGACAATAGATAGTGAAGGACATATTTGGTCAGCTATGTGGGGTGGATGGTGTGTGATTCGTTTCAACCCCAGAGGGGAAGAGATATTGCGGATAAAACTACCTGTGCAATTGCCAACTAGCTGCGCTTTTGGGGGCGAGGATTTGCGAACACTTTACATTACCACTGCTTCAGTTGGACTCAGCCAAGCAGAAATCGATAAAAGTTTCTCCTCTGGTGATTTATTTGCTCTCCAAACTGATGTTACTGGATTACCTGCTTATAATTTTTCTGGGTGAAAATAGCAGTTCTAAATCATTCGTGAAAACCTCTCTTTATTTCCCTCTCTGTGTCACGCCAGTTGCTAAAAATCGGGGAACCCTCCCAACGCACTGGCTTCTCTGCGTCTCTGCGGTTCGTTGAAAATAATAATTTCTGCTTACGGTAAGCTATGCCAACACAACTCATTTAAGATTGCCATAGGAATTTTAAGATAATTAAAATATTGTATTATTGTCTATTCTCTCCACAATGCCACTTGCTGTTGGAGTTCTCTCATATCTAAATAATCGCTAGCAAAAGCTTTTCGTAAAAGTGGATGAGGAATAAATCGATCGTACTTTTGAATTTCTGGTGCTTCTGAAGTACTGAGTAAATCTTCTGGGGTAATTCTTTGTTCACACAATGAAGCAATTTCATGATAAAGAGATTTAAATTTACCCTTGCCTAATTTAATTGTGAAATAATAGGGATTTAATCCGCCAATACTGATAATTTCCAACGATTCTCGACAGTAGGAGTTGAGTAATCTTTCTAAAGTGCGATAAGCAACCGTACCCATCCAGGGAAAAATATAGCATTTCCCTTTTTCCAATTCTAAGATATTTTGTTTATCTAATCCAACCTGCTGCACCAATCGGCGAACTTGATGTAACCGTTGTAAAGCATTTTTTTGCAAATAACTATACTCGATATTTTCAAATAAAACTCGTTGCATTCGTTGTAAAACTTTGGTATGAATAGTGCCACCACTTCCGCGCCAATAAATACTAGCTTTGCCCTCGGCTTGTTTTACAAAAATAGCCTTCTTTTTAAAGTCCACTTCTACAACTTCCCAACTTCTGCCAGCTAAAGCAAATTGATTGCCAACAGCAGGCGGCGTAACTATACTGCCAATTTCTGTTGCACCTTGCTTAACAATATATTCTTGCTGTTCAGCAAAGACAGCATAAAACTGAAACTTCCTCACAATCCTTTCTCCTGCCAAACCCAGGATTAATTTACCTTGTTCAGTATGCTGAATATGACCAATATCAATTAAATAGCGGAGCAATAATTGGAAATCTTCTTTGGAAATAGCAGCAAAAGGCGGTAAGCTAAAAATTTGTTTAGCTAAGGCATTAGGCGAAAGTTCTCCTGTTGCTGTTAAAATACTCATTGTTTGGTGATAAAGCAAACTCAAAGGATATTTAATCGGTCTGATTGGTTCAATCCATTTCTCCTCTAAATAAAGTTGAATAATAGCGATAGACTGCAACAGTTGCCAGGGTATTTGTTCTGGTAGAGAAGCTTCTGATAATGGTTTCTCTTCAGCACAGACAAAGCGCATATCGGCAGCTTCACCCCTTCTACCACCACGTCCTAAGCGCTGTAAAAAGCTAGCTACAGACAAGGGTGATTCTAACTGAATAACTCGCTCTAAATGACCAATATCTATACCTAATTCTAAAGTTAGAGTGGCAGCAGTAACTGCTTGATTGTTGGGTTCACGCATGGCATTTTCAGCAGCTTGCCGCAAGCTAGCAGATATACTTCCATGATGCACATGATATATATCTGGTAGTCCTTGTTTTGTGGCAATTTGTCGCAAAGATGCTATTACAGATTCAGTCTGCGTGCGATTATTAGCAAATATTAGGCATTTCCGAGATTTGCTAAGGTTGAAAATATATTGTTCATAATCTGTTGCCTCTGATTCATCTATTTCATCAGTAATATAAAAATGTTCTACAGCTAATTTTATTTGGCGTTTTATCCCATCGGTTTGTGGTGTAATCACTGATTTATCTGTTCCTGAACGCAACCAATCTTCAGCTATTGAATAATCACCAAGAGTTGCCGATAAACCAATCCGGCGTGGTTGTCTTTGCGTCAACCTTGCTAAACGTTGTAATTGGCAAATAATTTGACAACCGCGTTCGGAACCCATAAAGGCGTGAATTTCATCAATAATGACAAATCTTAAGTCACCAAATAAGCGGAGTAGGTCGTTATTTTTGTTGATTAACAAACTTTCTAGAGATTCTGGTGTAATTTGGAGAATTCCTTGAGGATTCTTTAAAAGTTTGTTTTTTCGACTTTGAGAAACATCACCGTGCCAGTGCCATACTGGAATATCTGCTTCTTTGAGTAAGTCGTTGAGGCGCTCAAATTGATCGTTAATTAAAGCTTTGATTGGACTAATATATAATGCGCCTATAGTTGTGGCAGGGTTGGCATGTAATAAAGTCAAAATTGGTACGAAGGCTGCTTCTGTTTTACCCGCAGCAGTTGCAGCAGTAACTAGCAAGTGAGCATCGGTGTCAAATATAACTTCACAAGCGGCAATTTGGACTGGTCGTAATTCAGTCCACTGATGATGATAAATATATTCTTGGATGAAGGGGGCAAGTCGGCTAAAAGCATCGCTCATATTTTTTATGAATAATTCGTAACAGGTAATAAATTGATTACTGATAAAGTTGAAATAATATCATACTAAGTGAAGCGAACATTAAAGAACCGCTTATATAGCTGTAAGACATGATTGGCAAAGAGATAAATCTCTTAGTATTTTGGAGAATTTTGTTGATTTTTACTCCTATTGACTCAAGGCAGATTAAAATCCGTCAGTCAAACTGAAGTAATAGGGGCAAGTATATAATGAGGCAACAATCATGAACAAGTATAAGGAAATATTACGTGTAGTTCTTGCTATATCCATCATTGTGGTTGGAGTGACACACTTTGTTATTCCAGAACCCTATGTCAAAATTATGCCACCGCAACTTCCTTATCCTTTAGGATTAGTTTATCTCAGTGGCTTTTATGAAATTTTAGGTGGTATCGGCTTATTAGTCCCGCCTGTAAGTCAAGCTGCTGCTTGGGGACTTATTGCTCTTTTTATTGCTGTTTACCCTGCCAATATCAATATGGCGGTTAATCATATTCAACTAGAACATATACCAAATTCACCTTGGGTACACGTAATCAGACTTCCCTTTCAAGGAGTTTTAATTGCTTGGGCTTGGTGGTACACTAAATCTTCTGATTGGAAAAAACAAGCTTCTATCATTCCTAAGTCACTCATTCCCAAAGAATTAAAATTGAAATGAGTGCGTTTTTTATATTTGAATTATGCGTGTTGCAACTTTATTTGGAATAACACTCTCGTTAGCAATGGGTGTTGGGGGATTAACGCCTCCGGTGACTCAAGCGGTGCAGCTTAGAGATGGTACAGTCTACTTTGTTCAACCGCCGAAACTTGTGAATGCAACGACTACTTATAAAGATGTGAATATTTGGGGCGGAACTTACTATTTCACGATCAACCTGCCGGATAATGCTGGAGAATCCCTCCAGAAAGTGACGATCGCACAAAGGGAAGGAACAGAAAACATCCGTTACAATCTTAATGATACCCGCGCCTTTGTCGGAACACGCGAGCGCAAAGAATCTCGCCTAACACTAGGCGCAGTCACAGACGAACGCGACACACGAACAGTTACTGTGAACTTTGATCCGCCTGTCACTCCGGGACAGACAGTGACAATCGCCTTGCGTCCTGTGAGTAATCCCAGCTTTTCTGGTGTCTACTTACTAGGTGTGACAGCATTCCCGGTGGGTGAAAAATCTCACGGACAATTTCTTGGTTTTGGACGGTTTCAGTTTTACAGCAATAGAAGTAACTGGTGGTTTCCATAAGCACCAGGATGTCAATGCTACGAACAACACAAATGGTAATGACAGCTTAATCTCATTGAGAACCAATCCGGCAAGTGAGCGATCGCTTGGTAATATTAACTCTAAAACAAAATCTGGAGCCTATTTAAGGGCAAAGCTGCAATGACTACCGATTACTTCAGATAAATTAGCAAATTCAATCCTGGAATTGTGCGTGAAAGTGTCCATAAAACTAATGTAATGTAAATTACGCCTAAACTCCATTGATACCAAGCAAGTGCAGAGATGATCCCTGGTAAGTGTTCGTCTCGCAGGCGAATATCATTAAATCCTAATTTAACTAGGTTGTTGAGACTAAAATCATAGTAGTTGAGCCAGTTCCAACGGCGATCGCTCAGTAGAGGCATATATCGTTCCCGAAATGTCTGATTCCTTGGGATCACTGGTAAACGCCCAATCAATAATCGTAACTGGCGAAATGTACCATCTTCGGTAAAGTAAGAAACGTCCATTAAGTCGTGATAACGACCTTGTTGATAAAGTCGGATTAATAACGCCAGTGGTACGGGGACAAGAATTATGAAAAGACACCCCAATGTCAGCCAAGGTTGTTGAGTATTGCGAAAGATGGCTAGGAAGCTCAAGAATTCTAAAACGCTAAAACTGACTAATATGGAAATGGTTTCGTAAGCTGTGGGAATAATTGGTATGGGATGCAGGCGACGATAGCGATCTACTAGCCAAAATAGTAAGCCGAAATAAGCGATCGCAACTCCTCCCACGCCAAACACTAACCAAAAATTTGTCCCATAGCCACTCAACAGCAGTAGTACACTCAACCCCAACCAACTCCAAGCTTGCAGTAACCACCCACCGATAGAAAGGGGTTCGCCAACACTTAAGCGATGTCTAGCGACAAGCCGTTGCACGTCTACGCTAAGTTGAGTATATTTTTCTAAATCGATATCAGCTAAGGTCAGTAACTCACTGCTGTTACGAAAAGATTTTATCAGACGACGCTGGGCGATCGCTGCGGCTTGAGTTGCAGAAAAACCTAATTTAATCAAACTTGCAACACTTGCACTATTAATATTTGTAGCCGTCAAACGGCGACTCATTTCTACTAATCGCAGTTCTTGTTTTGTGTATTCCAGTTCATTAGCATCGGTAACTTGTTGTTGCTGACGAAAATTTTGCCCTAAATTCCGCAAGATATTTTGATTACCTTGCAATGTCGGGGTACAGAACATCTTACCAATCTGACCGGGATTACCTAAAATTTTTGCTTGGTTAGAATTAAAAGTTAAACCAGGTACGCTTAAACAAGCTTCTGGAGAAAATCTAGCATCGCTAAAATCTGCTTGGTTGAGAATGCTTGCACCTTGCAAATTCACCGATTGATTAAACTCCACTTCTCGAAATATGGCAGCTTGCTCAAAAGTCGCATCTGTTAAAATAAATAACTGATTAAAATTTGCTTTAGTAAACTGTACTTGATTGGCAAAGCGGACATCAGAAAAATCAGCATTTTCTCGCCACTGCACACTATTGAATTTAGCCAACTCTTTAAAAGTTGCTTGGTTAAAATTGGCAGTATTTTCAAAGATACTACCTTGAAAATCAGCGAATTCCTGAAATTGGCTTTGTTTGAAATTAGCTTTTTCAAAAAAAATACTACCTTGAAAATTGCTTGGTTGCTTGAATTTACCACCGCTAAAGCTGACAGGACGACCAAATCGGGTTTCAGTCCAATTAGTGGATTGGAGAAAAGTTGCACCTTGGGCATCCACAGACTGAAGAAAGAATGTATTAGAGAACTTTATTTCGCCATTGAAGCGAGTTTGCACGAGTTTCAAGACACCACGAAAGACAGCAATTTCACTGGATGGAGTTGATTTTGTTCCTAATAGCGATCGACAATCTTTAGAATTCACTAATGACTCCAGACAAACAAAGCGCAAACGTTCTAGTTCTTGTTGTTCGGTAGAGGTAAAAATCGGAGCAATGGCTTTAGCATACAACGGTGTTCTTAAACCCAAATCGCTGCCCACAAAATCCCCTAAAATCAGGGCATAGCTGAGGTCTAAACCCAGAGGTTTTGCACCTAATTCTTTTCGCAGTAGTTGGTAAAAAGCATCGCGAAAGCTAGCGTTTTCTGGGCGCAAATCAATCACCATCTTCTGCAAATCTACCGTCAAATTGCCTTCACGCAGTGTCGGTGTGCGTAGACGTTCTTGTAATAATTCCAGAGTTAAGGGTATACGTTCTGGTTGCGTTTGTGCCGCCCAGGTTGATAGAGGGAAAATGAGAATTGATACAACGCAAAGGAACACGAAAAGCGCAGAGGAGTGCAAAGAAACCCTTCTGTGTAACTCTGCGTTTAACTTTTGCGTGCATCTAGTTTGAAAAAATAAATTGTGCAAATTGTTCGATCAATCGTCGCTAATTAGTAGAACAATTTTACCCGTCACAGAACCGCTTTCAATTAGTTGGTGGGCTTTAGCCGCTTCTTTTAAAGGAAACTTGTGGCTAACATGGATTTTTAACTTGCCTTCATCGATCCAGGTGGCACATTGTTCGAGAATTTCTGCATGGTGCTGGAGGCTTTCTTCCAATCCTAGCAACGCTGGTGCGAGCATTAATTCTAAACCAATACGGAGATTGCGTAATCTAGCAGTTTTCCAAACAGTATTGGCATCTGGTTCGAGAATCGTCACAATATCGCCATAGACTCGCACTGCGGGGAAAGTTTTGTGAAAGGTTTCGCCGCCTATGGTATCAAAAGCCAAGTCTACGCCTTCGCCGCCAGTCCAATCTAATACCGCTTGCACAAAGTCCGTTTGTTTGTAAAAAATTACATGGTCTGCACCGAGTTCTTTGACGAAATTAGCCTTTTCTTCAGAACTGACTGTGGTAGCAACAGTAGCACCTTTGAGTTTCGCCAATTGAATTGCTACATGACCGACACCACCAGCACCCGCATGAATAAAAACTCGTTCCCCAGGTGACAATCGTCCCCGTTCGTATAAAGCTTCCCAGGCGGTGATTAATACTAAAGGTGCTGCGGCTGCTTCGGCAAAGGAGATAGACGCGGGTTTGGGTGCCACAAACCGCTCATCCACAACGGTATATTCAGCATAATTACCTTGGTGTGCGCCCAATCCGCCGTAGCAAAAGTATACTTCATCCCCTGCGCGAAAACGCTGAACGCTAGCACCTACCGCTTCGACTATACCTGCACCATCACATCCTAAAATTGTCGGCGTGCGATCGGGGTAGAAAGTGCCTCGGCTACGAAGTTTAGTATCAATGGGGTTAATGCCAGCTGCCACCAAACGTACTAAAAGTTCAGTATTCCCAACAGGAACAGCAGGGTTTGGTACTTCCTGTACTTGCAAAACTTCGGGACTGCCAGCTGCTGTCATCAAGACTGCTTTCACGACTCTTTCCTCCTGGCTTTAGATGCACGTTCTTATGCAACTTTAGCGCAGAGGGTGGATACAAAGTTATGTCTGAGGGAAAACTGCGATCGCATAGCCCTTCGTAGACATCCCGTTGAGGTTATAATAAGTGTACATTTAAGTGTACACTTATTTCTATGCCAAAGTACTTAACCATTACGGAAGCTCGACGACAACTATTAGATTTGCCGGATGAGTTGAAAGATGAACCAGTAATCATCACCAAGCATGGTAAGCCAGTAATGGCAGCACTTAGCTTTGAACAATTTGAATCTTTGTTAGAAACCTTGGTAATCTTATCTGATCGGGAGTTTGCCCATCAACTACAGGAGAGTATAAGCCAAGGGGAACGGGAAGAAACCATTAGCTGGAAGGAAGCAAAGGCCCAACTTGGACTCTGATATACCACAACCCATTAACACAGACTATGAAATTGAACTGACACCGCTAGCTTTAGAAATGTTGACTAGTGTTAAGGATCGGTGTCATCAGAAATCTTTGAGCGATAGAATCGACAAACTCAAAATAGATCCAGAAAAGCAGGGAAAACCTCTAATTGACAAGCTGAAAGGATATCGTAGTGTCAGGGCTGTAGGTCAACGCTACAGAATTATTTATAAAGTAGAACTAGAGAAAGTTGTGGTTTTAGTGGTTGGGGTAGGACTACGGAAAGAGGGTGACAAAGGGGACATTTATACACTCTTGCAGAGATTGCTGGAGTAATGTATGAGAATAAGCTTTTTTTGCATATAAGCACTGAAAAGAGTGATAATTCTTTAGAAGGGGTAGAAAGATGCGATCGCACCTCATCTCACAGCACGATTGTCCCAGGTGTATCATTCCTAAAAAGGAAAAAACCGCAAAACATAATGTTTCACGGCTTTCAGTGTGGTGTGAGGAGTTTAAGTATATATCATGATAAAGTAACCACCCAACAACAACGCACTCGTAACAATTTTGGTAACAGACTTTTTTTTGCAATGATACTCTCAGGTATACGCTGTAGGGGCAATACCCTGCGGGAAGCCGCTTTGCGTCTACATGAATTGCCCCTACCCTAAAATAAGGGTTTTGGCTGTTGTTTGCGTAAGCCCTGTTATTTGTCTTTAAAGCAAAGCACCACCACAACTAGAACCACATCCAGCAGTACAACCATAGCAATAAGCAGCCGTTTGGATCTCACTAATCAGGTCTAAACTGCCAGCTTCTAGCAATTTGCTAACTGTTAAGGTTTCACCATTGCGAGTTTTTGCAGGCAAATTCATCATCTGGTTAAAGTCACAATCATACACATTTCCTAGATAATCAATTGAAAGTTCATCGCGGCACATTAAATGTTCAACTGTGCCAGGATTAAAATGCGACTCTAAAAACTGCAAATAGCTGGTGTACAGTTTTCTCCGTTCTAAATGCATTTTTGTTCTACCAACTGGAAGGTTGGTAATGGTGAAGAGGTTGTTAAATACAATATTAAAATGTTCTCGTAAGAACATTTTATAATCTCGTTCTAGGTTAGTCTGTTCGGGAGCTAAGGAGAATTTTTCATTCGTGGGTAACTGGGGATTAAATACCAAGTCCAAAATTAAATTTTGTTCTTTACCATAGCCGAGTTGATTAAGCCATTGTAAAGCTTTGACTGAACTATCAAAAACACCAGAGCCACGCATTTTATCAACATTATCTGCTAAATAGCAAGGTAGGGAAGCTACAACTCTTATTTGGTGTTGAGCAAAGTATTCTGGTAAATCATAAAATCCATCTTCAAAATAAATAGTCAAATTAGACCGGACAATTACCTGCTTCCCAGATGCTCTAGCTGCTTCTACTAATAACTTAAATCCATAATTCATTTCTGGTGCGCCACCAGTTAAATCTACAATTTTAATTTCGGGAGATTTATAAATTAGCGAAATCAATTGTTCGCAAATTTCAGGAGAAAGTTCTTCTGTACGTTTTGGCCCAGCTTCAACATGACAGTGTGTACAGCAAAGGTTACAGCGCTTACCTAGATTTATTTGTAAAACAGTGATTCCCTTTTTTGTCAAAGGGGAATTGAGTTTATCTTTAAATGATGTGACTGTTGAATCTAGCGTTACTTGTGATTGAGTTTGCATTAGTTACTATCCCTTAAATATGGTAGAAATATATTCAAATTTTCTAAGAGGATGTTTGAAAAGAATTTCGCCGTGATTTTAGGCACTTAGCGATCCCCCCCAACCCCCCGATAAATTGGGGGACTTTGATTCTTCCCCCAATTTATCGGGGGATTTAGGGGGATATAGAACGTTTTGATACCTACAATAGGACTTTTCAAACATCCTCTAACCTTGCAATAATCTGTAGGTTATTGCACTAATAATTGCAGCAGTAGGTAAAGTTAAAATCCACGGTAATAATATCTGATAAGAAACACGTAGATTAACTTTTTTACCAGTTAATCCTACTCCAAAAATAGAACCAACTGAAATATAAGTGGTAGAAATAGGAAGACCAAATCGGCTAGCTATAATGACCAGAATTGCAGTTACTATATTTGCTGATAAGCCTTGAATATGATTCAATGAAGTAATCTTTTCACTCATAGTGATAGCAACTTTTTGGGAGTTGAGTAAACCGCCAAGTGCCATTGCGATCGCAATTGTGATCATTCCCCCCTGAATCGAAAAATACTCAATAATTAGAACGATTGAGAAAATCTTAGGAGTATCATTTAATCCTCTCGCAAAACTGACAATTCCAGCGCTGATAAAATGGCAAGCATCAATTCTTTTCTGATTGACTGGTAGGTTCCACTTGGAATTGATATAGCCAGACAAGCTGTAAATTCCTGCTCCCAAGGAAATAGCAATGATGGGACTGAGTAATAGAGGTAAAATAAAGGAATTTACCAAAACTGCAAAATTGACTTGGAGTCCGAAGGCTACTAATCCAGCACCAACAATAGCACCTGTTAAACTGTGAGTTGTGGAAACAGGAAACCCGATGAGGGTTGCGATCAGTACAGTTAAACCAGCAGCGATCGCAACTGCGATATGAAACTCTGGTGCATTAGCGATCGCATCAGGTACTAGTCCTTTCCCAGAGAAGTTTTTAATTAGCGTACCTGCCAAAAAAGTTGCAGTTACTGCACCACCTAAAGTTGTAAAAGTTGCCCACAAAATTGCTGTTTGATAGCTGGTAGTTCGGCTACCAAACAACGTTGCTACCCCTTTAAAGTTGTCATTGGCACCATTGCAATATGCTAAAAAAAGCGTAGCGATAAATAGACTAATTAACAGCATTTTGGGGTTTATAAAGAAGAAGTCAGAATCTATAATTCAGAATGCAATTCGTGAAATATTCAAATTGTGCATTCATTCCCCAGTCGCACAGAATTGTTCTGTTCGCGGAGCGTGCCGGAGGCATTATTCCGACTACTGACACCTGAATTCTTTCCTAAGAAATTAACAGCAACCACCACCGCTATAGTGCCAGGTTGAATTGGTAACAATTATTTCTGTTGGCTTGAGTGCCGCAAGTTTAGCAGCAGTTTTATCACACACTGCTGCGGGAATACCTCGCTGGAGTAGATGTCCTGCTGAGTCGTCAAAGAAGGGTTCCGAGCCAGCATAAATTGCTGTTTTTGCCGTGAAAATACAAGCGCCATCGTCGGGAATAGCAACTTTAAAGGAGACAGAATCCAGGCTTTCTAAAAGTAGATGATTGTCTAGATTATAAGTCTGGGAATCTAGTAGACGATAAGGACGACGGGCGCGAATTTCAACTTGACCAAAGCCAGCATTTGTAATCCGTTCAGTATACTCTTGATATGTGAGTGCGCCTGATAAACACATGGCTCTTAGTCGTTCATCTTCTTGAAGATGTGCCGGAATTTGACTAGCAGCAATGGGATCGCTCATCTGCAAACGTCCCCCTGGTTTTAATACCCGATAGGCTTCTTTTAAAGCACGGGTTAAATCTTCTGGCTCAAAAATATTGAAAAGGCAATTTTGCGCCACAATATCAACGCGAAGATCCGCAATGGGTAGGTTAAAAGCATCGCCTTCGCGGATTTCCACAAAACTGGTGTCAAACCACGGGTTTTCTTGAGCAGCAATTTCCAGATTGCGTGTGGCTGCTTCCCGCATCGCTTCAACCGGTTCAACGGCAATTACAGCACCTGCATAGCGGGAAAAATAAGCGAATTGCAAAGCTTCTAAGCCGCCACCAACGCCGACATAAAGCACAGTCGGTTGCTTTCCTAGTTCGGTGGGATGAACGGTGGTGCCACAACCATAGTTCATTTCCTGCATTGCCAAAGGAACTTTTAATCCTGGTAATTGCAGAGGTGTACTTTGCACACAACAAAGTCCAACTTGCGGGGTTTCGGCAACTTCGCGGTAGAATTGGGCTGCTGTTTCTAGATAGGTCATGCCACTTTAGATTATTAGATGATGACAGCTTTGTGCATCCTAGTATAATTAACCCTAAGTTGGATGAGTTTTTGCTGATATTGCCAAAAACCCCAAATCTTCATAAGATAAAAGCTTTTGGGCTTCTGTGTTCATCGAAATTTAATATTGGGAATGGGGAATGGGGAATGGGGAATAGGGAATGGGAGAGTAGTTTTCCCCTCTGCTCATTGCACTCCGCTCCTATTTTCAATTCTCAATTCCCAATACTTCTTTACGAGAGGCTGCGTCACGACAACGCTCAGTACAAGTTCCCAATTCCCAATTCCCAATTCCCAATTTCCAATTCCCCATAACAAATTCAATCATGCAATTTGTAGCCGATACCACTCACTGTTTGAATGAGGGACTTTTCGTTATTGGCTTCAAGTTTCAGACGCAGGTAGCGGATATGAAGCTCAATGATGTTGGCATCGCCCATGAAGTCGTAAGCCCAGACTTCTTGTAAAATGCGATCGCAAGTAATTACTTGTCGCGGATGGGCGAGCAAATATTCTAATAAATCAAATTCCTTAGCAGTTAACTCAATTAACCTCTGCTCTCGGTACACTTGGCGAGTGCGACGATTTAAACTCAGGTCTTCAAATTCTAAAACATCTGCAACGTCTACTTGCCGATTTTTTCGCAGATGAGCGCTAACTCTGGCTAATAATTCATCAACGCTGAAGGGTTTAACGAGGTAATCATCAGCACCAGCGTCTAAGCCTGCAATGCGATCGCTCTCTTCATCTTTGATGGTTAATAAGATTATCGGCACTTTATCGCCAATACTTCGCAGGCGGCGGCAAATTTCCAACCCTGACAAACCTGGCAACATCCAGTCTAAAATTACTAAATCTAGATGTAACTCACGCGCTGCGGTAAGTGCAGTTAATCCATCGTAGGCAATACTGACTTGATAGCCTTCATAATTCAATTCCAATTCGACAAATCGCGCCAGTTTGACTTCATCTTCAACCAGTAAGATGTGCGTCATGATGATATTAATAATTTCAGCAGGGTACGGTAAGTAGAAATACTGTCTGGAAACACTTTAGTGAGGTGCCAGCTACTTACATAGCCAAACATCTAAAATTAGGTGTAAGTTAGCTTAGTATAAAGCTGAGTAAGTAACAACCGTAAGTTTTCAAATACCGATGGCTGCTCGATCGAAGAACGACTTGACTGGCTATTAGCAATAGATTGCAATATCTTCACCGCATTCATCGGCAAGATAACAGAGCGCTTTAAAACGCAAACCAACCACTTCTTCGTATAGGGGATTTAATTTACACATTGGAGGGATATGAAATAGCTTCCGGCCAAGGAGCCTGATGTCTTGCTCAAAGGGACACTGAGCAGGGATCGCTTTGCACAGAAAATGAGCCAATTTGGAGTTATGAATTTCTATCGTTTCCAACCACTGGCGGAGTGGGTGCAGTAGGTCATTTTTTGACTGAATTTTGATAAAGCTTGTCATAATTTTTCACCTTAAAATTTCAAACTAGATTGAGTTTGTTGTATCTGAACCTATATAAATACATACGGTTAGGTTCTATAGTTTTATGCACTGATTCTTTGTTTTTTGGTTCTCCACAAAGATGAAATCAGTCTCTATGTACATTGATTGACTACACATTCAAGTGCGATAGTTCCCGATAATTTGTTAAAGCGAACATATCTTTTTTGCCGAACTGCATTTCCTTATATGAGAGCCAGTGCGTTGGCGTTGTCTTACGCCGTAGGCTAACGCACCGATCGTCTTAACTAACCCTACGAAAGTCTGGTATTACGACAAATTCCAAAAGGCTATAGTTAAGTGGACTTGATGTTGTTTGCGGTAGCCTGCGGTAAAATTATGCACATTTACGTTTTATCTTGGTCGTCCCAATGTAGTGATATATAGAGCAGCTTCATCAGCAGGAATACCCAAAACATCATTTACTTGGTCATCAAAAAATCCACCGATACCACTAACGCCTATATTTAGGTGCATTGCGGCTAAATTCAGGCGTTGTCCCAAATGACCGGCATCCAGATGTAAGTAACGGTAAACGCGATCGCCATATTGCGCGATCGCAGCCTTCAGATCGGCTGTATGAAACAACACTGCTGCTGCATCCCGTCCTAATTCTTGCCCCAAACAGAGAAAATGTAACTCTCGCCGGAAATTTTTAAACCGAATTTGGCGTAATTCTTGGGCTTTGGGTGCGTAATAGTAACAACCTGCCTCCAGTCCTTTAACTCCGCAAACAGCAATAAATGTTTCGATTAAATTCAAATCAAAGTAGTCTGGAGAAATATCTAAACTTTGATCGATATAATTTTGCGGTTGGTAGGTGAAATCGAGTAAACTTTTTAATTCATCGAAAGTTAAATCATCACCATTATAAGCGCGGGTAGAGCGTCGCTTATACATAGTACTTTCTAGTTCTGACAGCTTTTTACCCCAATCTATAGGTGCAGTGGTGGTGGGAATTTTCAAACAGAAAGGAAAGTTATATTTATCCTCTAAAGATTTTTCTTGTTTAATAACTGGTAGATTGAGATTGCCAGTTATACCTGATTGAATTTGGGTATGTCGATGGAAATATGTCAGCAATTCACCATCGGGGATTTGGGGATAACTGGTTTCGGTGGCGGAAGGTAAAGCAGTACATCCCAATGGCAAGTTTTGATTGACATCTAACAAGTCTGCCAGAGGTAAGACAGCGATCGCACCTTCTTGTTGCGGATCGATATAAAGTAGGTCATTTAGCGATTCGTCCACAAAGCCGCCGATTAAATGAGGGCGAAAGTCTGTAATCGCGCCAGCCAATTCGATATTGCCTAACAGATGTCCCGTATCTAGAAAAATCCGGCGATAAGCCCGATCTTCATAGCGCCATGCAGAACGATAGAATACCGCAGTGACAATAATTGCTAGTTGGGTATTTTCTAAAGAAGGATGCCAGAAACAAGCTGCTTGGAGACTTTGCCAAACATCATTTTCCCAATAATGCATCAGAGAATGAGTCCGACACTGGTAGTTATACAAACCGGGTGGCAATAACGCCGTACCACGGGAAACCACATACACCTCAGCAGGGTATAATCCGCCTGCACTGGGAGCAGCACGTAAATACACCGCACTACCCATAGAAGGCATTCTCGCTGTCAATCCATAACTGCGAAACAGCAACCGAGAAAGTCTTTGCCACCATTGAGCATCTGGATTATTAGCATAAGCTTCTGGTTTTTCTTGAATATAGGGTTTGAGATCAAAACTAGAGCCAATTTTGTACTCTTTAAAAGGTACTGGCTGTTTAGTCCAGTCTAACTGCTGACTTTTGGAGGCAAGAGTCTCAGGGTTGTATTTAGTCCGTTCGTGGTAATGCTGGGCAATTGATTGGTGTAATTCTGGCATAGTACTTTTAATATCCTTGGGGCATCCTTTTTTGATCTTGGCATTCATTAGCCTCATTGTTTCGTGTCAATTCGTACAATCCTTATAGTCACAAAGTGGTAATTGGTAACAACTGTATTGGGAATTGGACATTGGGCATTGGGAATTGGGAATTGGGAATTGGGCATTGGGCATTGGGAATCTGGTAAAAAAGAATGTAGAGACGTAGCATTGCTACATCTCTACAAGGGTTATGGATAACGCATATTTAATTTCTGGATATGTCTAATATTTTCACAACCGCCGAATGGCAATTTCCAACCCTTCACATACACCACTCAGAAAATCTAAATCTAAAGTAGCGATCGCATCACTAGGTTTGTGATAATGGGGATTTCGCAAGAATGCTGTATCTGTCACCATCATTGCCGGATAACCCAAATCCCAGAAAGGTGCATGATCGCTAAGTCTGGTTTGGGGAACTATTAAACCTCGATTCGGCACAGGTAGCCATTGACTAGCTACGCCAGCTTTGCGAATATTACGGCTCATGCCAATTAAATCAGGCAATGTCCGCAAATTGCCAATTAAAGCAATAAAATCACCTTTATCTGGATAGAAGCGTTCTAGAGGCGGGGGATAATTTTGCGAACCAGGTGTAGAATCCTTATAGCCCAGCATTTCTAGGGAGATCATTAAGCGTAGCTGTTGCTTTTGTTGGTACAGCAAGGCTGCATAATCAGCACTACCCAGTAAGCCGTATTCTTCCATATCGAAAGCAACTAGCCTTAAAGGATATCTTATCGGCACAGATGCAAACTTTCTTGCCAATTCCAGCAACACAGCCACACCTGTGGCATTATCATCAGCCGCAGATGTTCCCGGAACTCCATCATAATGAGCGCCAATTAAAATCGGTGGCAAATCCTTTTTTTGTCGTCTAGCTTCAGGGGGTAAATTTAATATCAAGTTCTTACAAGCTTTACCCCTGACTTCAAAGGTGTGGATTTCCACACTCCCCCATTGAGAAAATTCTTGACGGATGTATTCTTGGACGAAAAAATGTCCAGCCGTTGCCATGTAAGGATCGCGTTCTCGCGCGATCGCACCCAGGGAAGTTTGTAATCGCTCTGTTAAATTCAAATTTTTAAAATAGCGGTAATGTTAAGGTTTTCAGGCACTCGAAGAAGCAGAAATTTATTATTAAAGTGCATTTAGCAACTTCATAGATTCAGTGCATACAAGCAACCGGATAACAAGAATTGAGGCTGCTTGGACACAGCAATCATCGTCAATGCTATCCTAGTCTTGCAACTATCTCCTCTAGCTGTACTTCTTAGCTCACTGCCTTAAGGATGACTATTATACCATTAAGGTGTTTTCATCCCATAGCATTCAAGCTAGAGGTAGTTTCGCCCAATCATAATAAATAATATATAAGACACTTTAGGAGAAGAGTAACGCATGGGCAAGGTAGTCGGCATCGACTTGGGTACAACCAACTCAGTAGTCGCCGTTATGGAGGGTGGCAAGCCGGTGGTGATTGCCAATGCAGAAGGAATGCGAACAACACCCTCCGTAGTTGGCTTCAGTAAAGAAGGCGAAAGGGTCGTTGGGCAAATGGCACGGCGGCAAACCGTCCTCAATCCCCAAAATACCTTTTTTGCAGTAAAACGCTTCATTGGGCGCAAATATGCCGAACTTAGTCCAGATTCCAAGCGTGTACCCTACACCATCCGCAAAGACGAAGTAGGTAATATTAAAATTGCCTGTCCCCGCCTCAATAAAGATTTCGCCCCAGAAGAAATTTCGGCAATGGTGCTGAAGAAATTGGCAGAGGATGCTAGTCAATATTTGGGTGAACCAGTGACAGGGGCAGTGATTACAGTCCCCGCTTATTTTAACGATTCTCAACGGCAGGCAACCCGTGATGCTGGCAGAATTGCCGGTTTAGAGGTGCTGCGGATTCTCAATGAACCGACTGCTGCATCTTTGGCTTACGGATTAGATCGGGGTGAGACGGAAACTATCTTAGTCTTTGACTTGGGTGGCGGTACTTTTGACGTATCGATCTTAGATGTAGGCGATGGAATATTTGAAGTCAAAGCTACCAGTGGGGATACACAACTTGGTGGGAATGACTTTGATAAAAAAATAGTAGATTGGTTAGCAGAGCAATTTCTGGAAACTGACGGAATAGACTTAAGACGCGAGAGACAATCTTTACAACGCCTGATGGAAGCGGCCGAAAAGGCAAAAATGGAACTTTCCTCTGTCAGCGTTACCGATATTAACTTACCTTTTATTGCTGCTGACCAAGAAGGCCCCAAACATCTAGAAACTCGTTTAACTCGTTCCCAGTTTGAAGGTTTGTGTGGTGATTTGGTGGGGCGATTGCGGACACCAGTGAAACGCGCCCTCAAAGATGCTGGACTTTCGCCTAGAGACATTGAAGAAGTGGTGTTAGTTGGCGGTTCTACAAGGATGCCAATGGTAAAGCAGCTAGTCCGGGACTTAATTGGCACAGAACCTAACGAAAACGTTAACCCCGATGAAGTGGTGGGAGTAGGTGCTGCAATTCAAGCCGGAATTCTCGCAGGTGAACTCAAAGATGTGCTGCTTTTGGATGTTACACCCCTTTCTATGGGATTGGAAACCATTGGCGGCGTGATGAAAAAACTTATTCCCCGCAATACCACCATCCCAGTCCGCCGTTCTGACATTTTTTCCACGTCTGAAAATAACCAAAATACTGTGGAAATTCACGTAGTCCAGGGAGAACGGGAAATGGCAGCAAACAATAAGTCTTTAGGACGTTTCAAGCTGTATGGTATCCCGCCAGCCCCACGAGGAATTCCTCAAGTTCAGGTGTCATTTGATATCGATGCTAATGGTATTTTACAAGTTACAGCGTTAGATAGGACTACTGGGCGAGAACAGAGTATCACCGTTCAAGGCGCTTCCACCTTGAACGAGTCAGAAGTGAATCGGATGATTCAGGATGCTCAGAAATACGCCGATGTCGATCGCGAACGGAAAGAACGGGTAGAAAAGCGGACTCGTTCTGAGGCGCTGATTTTCCAAGCAGAACGGCAACTTAGAGAAGTAGCACTCGAATTTGGTATGCAGTTTGCCCGCAGCCGCCGCCAAAGAATTGATAATATTTGTCGAGACTTAAAAGAGAGTCTCAAGGAAAATAGCGATCGCGGTATCGATCAAGCCTACGCCGATTTGCAAGATGCTCTCTACGAGCTAAATCGGGAAGTCCGCGAGACTTATGCTGAAGATGAAGATGACGACTTGTTCGGTACTATCCGTGACATCTTTACTGGTGGTGATAAGGATAAAGACCGCGAATCTCCTAGAGATACATATCGAGAACGCGACTCATACAGTAAGGACTATGGCAAAGATTACGGTAAAGATTATAACAGAGACTATGGCCGAGATAATAGCCGTGACAGTCGTTCCTCCTCTTATGAAAACCGTCCTCCACGCAAAGCCCGCCCTAGCTATCAAGATAACTGGGATGATGAAGATGACAATGATTGGTTGTAGTACTTTTAATAAAAGTGAGGAGTTAGGAGTGAGGAGTTAGGAGTGAGAAGTTAAAAATTAAATCTTTCAATTCCTAACTCCTGTACAGACGCGATTAATTGCGTCTCTACTCCTAATTAATCCAAAATCTAAAATCTAAAATTTAAATAACTAACTATGCAAAATTTGCCGAATTTCCGCGATTATTACGAGATTTTGGGAGTATCTAAAGATGCTTCTGGGGAGGAAATTAAAAAAGTTTATCGGCGGTTAGCAAGACAATATCACCCCGATCTCAATCCGGGTAACAAAGAATCTGAGGAAAAATTTAAGGATATCGGCGAGGCTTATGAAGTTCTTTCAGATCCCGCCAAGCGATCGCAATACGACCAGTTTAGCCGCTACTGGAAGCAAAAAGACTTTGCTGGCAACAAACAAACACCAAAGGCTAAAACTTGGCAGAGTGGCGCTAGCGATCGCAACGGCAATCAGGACGTAGATCCAAGTCAATTCTCTGACTTTGAAAGCTTTATTAATCAAGTTATCGGTGTCAAAAATAAGAGTGGGACAACTAACTCCAGTAATAGCAATACTACCGATCCCTTTCGTTCACCCAGAACAAAAGTTGCCTATACCGTTAACACCCCACCTCGCACTACCCGTCGAGATATAGAAGCTAGATTAACCCTACCACTAGAAAAAGCTTATCAAGGTGGTAATGAACGCATTCGTTTAGAAGATGGGCGATCGCTAGAAGTTAATATGCCACTAGGGATGGTGACAGGCCAAACCATCCGTTTGCGGAATCAAGGCGTTGGTGGTGGCGACTTATACTTAAAAATTACCGTTGAACCTCATCCATTATTTAAGATAGAAGGTTTAAATATCCTCTGCCAAGTACCAGTTACTCCCAGCGAAGCAGTTTTAGGAGGACAGGTAGAAGCCCCAACTTTAGACGGGCCAGTGAAAATGACTATCCCCCAAGGAGTTAGGTCTGGTCAAAAATTCCGACTAGGGAATAAAGGCTACCCCAGCGAAGACGGTAAACGTGGCGATCAATTAGTAGAAATTCAAATAGTCACACCGAAAAATATTACTCAAGAAGAACGGGAACTTTACGAAAAGTTACGGCAAATTGAAACCTTTAAACCCCGTGCTGATTTATTGGGTTAGGGGTGAGGAATTATATCAAGCTATTGACCAAAATAATTACTAACTCAAAATTGCTGTGTCTTGTTCTGTCTTCCACAATTCACAAAGGATTTAAAATATAAAAAATATCTTTGAGCAAAGTGACTCAAACAGCCGTGAATCAAAACGGGGCAATGCCAGAAAGCAGTAAACCAACTTATTACTCCCTGCTAGGACTGCATCCCTCGGCATCAGTAATTGATATTCGTCGCGCTTATCGAGAACTGAGCAAACGCTATCATCCTGATACTACAGATTTGCCTACTGCGATCGCTACTGCTAAATTTCAGCAAATCAATGAAGCCTACGCTACCCTTAGCCATCCAGAACGCCGATTAAGCTACGATTTAAAAATTGGCTATTCCCGATTTGGAGTGATTCAACCACCCCCCGACTTGAATCATCCCGTCTCGCGTCATGACTGGTCAAAATCAGCTTACCTTGATGCTAGCGATCGCCCCTTATCATCTGGCGAAATTTTTGCTTTATTTATGCTGGTGTTAACATTTGTAGGTTGTCTGCTATTAGCAGTTGCCCTTGGCTTAACTCGTGGTGATGCTGCTTTTCCAACCCACTTACTACAGTCAACTCCATCTGTACAACAGCCGATTAACTATGTATCGCAACTAATTACCCTTATGGTAATTAAAAATTAAAAAATTTCCTAATTGCAAATCCAAAATTTCTATGCCTCTCCTTCCCTCTGATACCCCCCTATATAATCATCCCCTGCCACAAATTGAACAGTGGCTAAAAGACCAAGGCTGTAAACAAGACGAAACCCAGAAGCATTGCTGGCATGTGCAGCGGCCTAGTTGGCAAGCTGAATTATGGCTCGACGTTGAACAAATTGTAGTGCGATATGTCCAATCTGGGGAAAATGGGCAAGATATCCAACGCTCATTCAAATATTCTCTTAGTCGAGATGATGTCGAACAAGCTGTGTTTTCTGGGCCATAAGTGAAGTAGTGAGTACAGGTAAATTTAGACAAAAGTCGATAGCGATCGCATTTAGATAAAGTGTAAAATTTGCTTGGTAGTAAGAATTACGGCTTTACCCATCAATGAGGGAAGGGTGAGATGAGCGATATCTACAACGGGCTACGCCTACGCACGTTTGGGCAGAAGAAAGCAGCTACATCAACTTTTTCAAATCCCTCCCTTGTCTCAGCAACAACTCCGACACTGGCAAATCCAGTGCGAGGCTTTGGTTTACCAACGAATAATGTCATCCAAACAGTAACTGATGAATTAATCAACCTTCAAGAAGTGCAGACTGCTGGTCACAACATTAGTTCCATAGCATTGCGTCGTCCCCAAACAAAACTGACGGTGGGTGCGCCAAATGATATGTATGAGCAGGAAGCAGATCGCGTTGCTGACCAAGTAATGAGTATGCCCGATGGCAAGGGATCTATGCAGCGCGAGACGATGCCAGAAGAGGAAGAAGAAATTCAAACCAAAACTCTGGGTAACTCGATTCAGCGTGAGACGATGCTGGAAGAAGAAGAGGAGATCCAAACCAAAACTTTAGCAGCAACGATCGCACCGTTAGTCCAGCGTGAAGTAATGCCGGAAGAGGAAGAAGAAATTCAAACCAAAACTCTGGGTAACTCAATTCAACGCGAGGTAATGCCGGAAGAAGAGGAGGAACTCCAAACCAAAACTCTGGGCAATGGGACTCTGCAACGAGAGGCAATGCCAGAAGAAGAAGAGGAGATTCAAACAAAAAGCTTCCCTGATGCAGGTTTTCAAGCGGAGAGCAATCTTGAAAATCGGCTAAGTAGTAGTCAGGGTGGGGGAAGTGCGCTGCCGGATGAGGTGCGATCGTTTATGGAACCCCGCTTTGGTGCCGATTTTAGTCAGGTGCGAGTGCATACAGGCGGCGAAGCAGTGCAGATGAACCGAGAGTTGAATGCTCAAGCCTTTACACACAAGCAGGATGTTTACTTTGGGGCGGGTAAGGCTCCCGGTAAGGATGCGTTGACTGCCCATGAATTGACCCATGTAGTGCAACAGACTGGCAATATTCAAACTAGTGAATCTTTAAATCAATCATCTGTACAGCGAAAATGTCCAGTCTGCGAGGAAGGTCAAGAGGTACAGATACCTCAATCACCAGAACGAGAAAGACAAGATTTGCAGTTCAAAAATACAAATACTTTAACAGTACAGCGTTTGGGTGAATCACTTAAAGTTAAACCGAACATTAAACCAGCATCAGGCACAACCAAAGATGGAAAACAGCGCCAATATTCAGTCGAACAATACATAGAAATGTGGGAAGCTGAACAGGGGCGCAAGTTAACAGATATTGAGAAACAAACTCTTGCACGGGGGTGTATCGGTATTACTGCTTTAGACCTCAGTGGTGGCGGCAACCCACCCCTTGATGACTGTTATGCTACCTTCGATCAAGCAAAAGCCAAAATGGATAAGAAAAATGAAAGTTTGGCATTGCAAAAAGATGTGGCACTCAATCTAGGTATGACTGAACTTTATGATTCTTTTAAGGATCAGCGTGCTGTGCTTTTTGCCAAATTATTTTGGTCAAATCAAGATTCGGATGAGAAGAAACGTAAGAAACCAAATAAGAATGCCTTTAGACCTGATAAAAAAACTGGTGAGGTAGACATGAGCGAATACAAATACCTTGAGAGACCAGGTTTTGTCAACTTTGATTACGGATTCTGGGATGAAGCTAGCCAGAGCTTTTGGCACGCCAATCATAGCCAACCAGGGATGAAAGTCTATCAAAGTACCAAAGAAAAGTTTGCCAAAGGTTACATCGATTTTGACAGAATTGTTTATTGTGTTGCGATCGCTAAAAATTACGATCCGGCAAAAGCAGTCAAATCACCTTAGAGCATAAAAAATCGTTATGAAAGATGCGTAGGTTTAACTATGGAAGAGCTAGATTTTGCAGACAAAATCAATCAGAAAACCACGATTCAGGGTATTGCACAAAATGCTTCCCTGGGTGCAGTCCTCATGACAGATGATTACACACCTGTTTACTTAGATGGAATCCCAGAGTGGGATAGTAACATCGCCGAAAGCGAAATAGTTGTAACAGGTATATTGCGTCGTCGGAGTATCGCTCCAAAGGCTACTATCAACCCTAAAGGTGAAGTAAGTCATGGAGTTGATAGCGATAGTTATATTCTAGAAAGTCCAACTTGGACAATTGCTCCATAGTGGGTATTTCCAATAATGATGTTATATTTTTTACCGGGATTAGCATTAACGCTTGTTTTGACTGGATGTAATTCTACAAAGTTACCGCTAGCACATCCAAGCGTAGCTGAAATCAATCAGACAGACACAACAAATAGAAATGCTACTCTCTCTGAAGCAAGCATAAACCAACTTATTACGATTCACGGAAGGGCAGAGAATGCTTCTCTTGGTGCCATCGTATTAACGCAGGATGAGACACCTGTTTATATGGATGGAATTCAGGAATGGCATAGTGACCTTGTGGGTAAGATGATTATTGTAACAGGTATACTTCGTCGCAAGAGCCTTGCACCAAAAACTCTAGTCAGTCCAAATGGTGAAGTTAGTCATGGAATCGACGGTGAGAGTTACGTTTTAGATAACTCTACATGGAAAATTGATCGTACTCGTTGATGCGTGATTGGATTTTAAAAGGGAGATCGCCGATCTTGTTAGGTGGGTATTTCTAAAAATGTGCGATCGCATGAAGAGTGCTGAGTGCTGAGTAAGTCAAAAAACTACTCATCACTTATGTACTTGGTACAAGCCCCGCCCCTTGTGGAGCCACTGCGGTCTTGGCTTGTAGCCAAGAGGAGCAAGTGGCGTGGCGGAATCTTCTTAACTCAAGAGGTTGGTTGATACCCCACCCGCAAGTGGCGTGGTCTTTTAACTCAGCACTCAGCACTCAGCACTGAGTGTTGTCAAAATGATTGAAACCAATGCCCACCCTACTGAATTACTAACTTCTCACAGATTTTAGACTTTCCCAAATCGCCGCTCCCGTTGCTGGTAAGCACACAAAGCGCGATGAAACTCAGCCCGATCAAAATCGGGCCAGAGAGCATCGGTAATATAAATTTCTCCATAAGCCATTTGCCAGAGAAGGAAATTTGAGAGGCGCATTTCTCCACTGGTGCGAATTAATAAATCTGGGTCAGTAATTCCGGCAGTATACAAGTGGCTTTCAAATACCTGTTCATCAATTTCATCAGGTTGTAACAGACCTTGTTGAACTTGTTTTGCGATCGCCTGACAAGCTTGTAGAATTTCTTGCCGTCCGCCATAATTAGTTGCCACTGAAAACCGGATACCGCGATTATCCTTGGTTTTTTCCATTGACCGGGATATTTCTTGCTGGAGCGATCGTGGCAGAGCCTGCAAATTTCCTACAAATTTAATTTGAACATTCTCTTCGACCATTTCCCGCAGTTCTTGGCGCAAAACTCTTTGAAACAGAGTCATCAAAAAATCTACTTCTTCCTGCGGTCTTTTCCAGTTCTCTGTGGAAAAAGCATACGCTGTGAGTGCTTGAATTCCCCAATCCTGACAACAGCGAAGTAAATCCTTGAGAGCATCTACCCCTCGCTTATGACCCATAAATCTAGGTAGACCCTGACGTTTAGCCCATCGACCATTGCCATCCATAATCACCGCAACATGCTGCGGTAATAGTTCTCGTTTTAAGTCAGTAGGCAAATCTTGCAGTTTAGTTTGTTGTGCTGTCATTTTTTATCTCGAGAAGCGGTCGTTCGCGTAGCGCGTCGAAGACGTGGTAATCCGAGTAAACGTGAAACCAGTGCTAGTGTCTTCCCACCTATCCGACGAACAAAACTCAACAGACCAGGAGCAACAGCTTCCCTATCTACGGTTGGTGACAAAAGAGCCTCTAATGACTCTTTTAGTTTCTTAATCGTCAGTGGTCTATTTAGGGTTCCCCGTTCCGCTAAGGAAATGGAACCCGTTTCTTCAGATACGACGACACAAATGCAATTTTCGACCCGCTCAGTAATTCCCATTGCCGCTCGGTGGCGTGTTCCCAACTGGCGCGAGGCTGTGCGTCCCGAAAGTGGTAAAATTATACCCGATGATATGAGCCGTGAGCCACGGATTAATGTCGCTCCATCGTGTAACAAAGTTTTCGGCTGAAAAATTGTCTGGATTAGTTCTTTAGAAACCTCCGCATTTAGCTTTACTCCTGGCACAGAAAAATCTCGCTCATCAATTGGCCCTGTGGTTTCCACAATTAGTAAAGCTCCAATCCGGTTTTTTGACAATTCTTTAACAGCCTCAACAATTTCATCAATTACACTATCAGATTTGGGAATTGCCAGCCGATCGGGTTGAAATAACTGGCGAAATTCGCCACGCCCCAATTGCTCCAAAAACCGCCTAAACTCTGACTGTAAAGCAACTGCCATTGCTACAGCACAACCAATCACCAACTTTTCTAGTACAAAACTCAGCAGAGGTAGTCCTAATCTGCCACTTAGTGCTGAGGCTAGCATTAAGATAATGAACCCCCGCACCATCCACAGTGTCCGGCGCTCACTAATAATAACTAGTATCATGTACGTCAGCGCCAACACTAACACTATATCCAGAGTCCCAAGTAGCAAGGACTGTGACCACCCCAGGTTTATCAGCCATTGCTTCCACCAATCTCTCATGACATCTGGATTACACTTTTGCCTCTAATTACACTTAGTCATTGGTCATTAGTCATTTGTAATTATTTCCTGGCTAATGAACGCCACTTGCTTTAACGGGGCGAACCCCCCTTCGGGTGACGCTCGCAGGCTCGCTAACGCTGCGCTAACGGCAGTTGCTCATGGGGGAAACCCCCTTGGCGCTAGCCTCTCCCTTTGGGAGAAGACCGGACTGCCTCACCGCAACGCAGTGGCTCCCAATGACCAAGGACAAATGACTAAATTTTCAGCCTTTCTGGTAGGCTATCTTGTCGAATTAAGTCTTGGTAAGTTTCACGTTGCAAAATTAAATTTGCTTCGCCATTCGCCACCACAACTGCTGCCGGTCGGGGCAAGCGGTTATAGTTAGATGCCATACTGTAATTGTACGCACCAGTTCCCATAACTACGAGAATATCTCCTGGTTCAGTCTTTGGGAGGAGAGCATTTTTAATCAGAATATCTCCTGATTCACAATGTTTACCAGCAATTGTGACTGTTTGAGTTAAAGGATAAGACATTTTATTGGCAACTACCGCCCGATAAACTGATTGGTAAGTAATCGGGCGAGGATTATCGGACATTCCCCCATCGATCGCTATGTAGGTACGAATTTCTGGAATAACTTTGGATGAACCAATAGTATAAGCAGTGATGCAAGCTGTGGCAATTAGCGATCGCCCCGGTTCACTCAGTAATTTCGGTAAAGGCAGATTTTCGACCGCACAGGCTTCTTGGACAACTTCACAAATCGCCTTCACCCACTCTTCAATGCTGGGGGGATCGTCTGATTCTGTGTACTTAATCCCCAAACCACCACCAACATTTAACTCTGTAATATTTAAACCATACTTCCCGGCATCCCGCAGCCATTGCACCATGACAGCAGCCAAATCTTGATGCGGTTGGCGCTCAAAAATTTGGGAACCAATATGAGCGTGTACCCCTACGCAATTAAGGGTTGGCTGTTGACTGACAAAGGTAAAAACTTCACCTAAATCGTTGGGATCAAAGCCGAATTTGCTATCTAAGTGTCCCGTGCGAATATATTCGTGAGTGTGGCATTCAATACCGGGAGTTAGCCGCAGCATAATGCGAATGAGGAGAGGCGATGGGGAGGATGAGGGGGAATTTACTTCCCTTGCTCCCCCTGCTCCCCCTGCTCCCC